>CANHUM010000265.1 GCA_947463845.1 Comamonadaceae bacterium | reverse complement strand
GATCGGTGTGGTGGACTCCAACCACTCGCCAGAAGGCATCGACTACATCATTCCCGGCAACGACGACTCGGCCAAGGCCGTGGCGTTGTACGCCCGTGGCATTGCTGACGCCATCATTGAAGGCCGCGCCAATGCGGTCAACGACGTGGTCAAGGCCGTGACCGAAGGCGCCGATGAATTCGTCGAAGAAGCCAACGCTTCTGCCTGAGTGGCCAACACGCGATGAAAGGGGCTTTGGGGCCCCTTTTTTTTAATCTGACATTTAGACTGAATACGGAGAAATCAAATGGCTGCAATTACCGCAAGCATGGTCGCTGAACTGCGCGCTAAAACCGACGCCCCCATGATGGAGTGCAAAAAAGCCCTGACCGAAGCGGACGGCGACATGGCCAAGGCCGAAGAGCTGCTGCGCGTCAAACTGGGCACCAAAGCTGGCAAGGCCGCCTCGCGCGTGACCGCCGAGGGCGTGGTGACGAGCTTTGTGAGTGGCACCACCGGTGCCATGATCGAAGTCAACTGCGAAACCGACTTTGTGACCAAGAACGACAGCTTCCTGGCTTTGGCCAACGCTGCGGCCAAATTGGTGGCCGAGCACAACCCCGTTGACATCGCGGCTTTGGGTGCGCTGCCTTACAGCCAGGACGGCTTTGGCCCCACCCTGGAAGAAGTGCGTAAGGGCCTGATCGGCAAGATCGGTGAGAACATGAGCTTCCGCCGCTTCAAGCGCGCTGCGGGTGGCGCGAAGATCGCCAATTACCTGCACGGCACCCGCATCGGCGTGCTGGTCGAGTACGAAGGTGATGAGGTTGCTGCCAAAGACGTGGCCATGCACGTGGCCGCCATGAAGCCGGTGTCTTTGACCAGTGCCGAAGTGCCTGCCGAGTTGATTGAAAAAGAACGTTCGGTTGCTGCGGCCAAGGCTGCCGAGTCCGGCAAGCCTGCCGATATCGCCACCAAGATGGTCGAAGGCTCGGTGCAAAAGTACCTGAAAGAAGTGTCCTTGTTCAACCAGTCTTTCGTGAAGAATGACAAGCAGACCGTCGAGCAGATGCTCAAGGCCGCTGGCACCACCGTCAAGGCTTTCACCTTGTACGTGGTAGGTGAGGGCATTGAGAAGAAGGTGGACGACTTCGCTGCCGAAGTGGCTGCTCAAGTGGCTGCTGCCCAAGGCGCAGCTTGAGTTTTTGATTCCTGCTGATTTGCCATACCATCGTCCCATTTGATTCTGAAGGAGCCCGTCATGTCTTCATCCAAACCAGCCTATAAGCGCATTTTGCTCAAGCTGTCCGGTGAAGCCCTGATGGGGGACGATGCCTTTGGCATCAACCGTGCCACCATCGTGCGCATGGCTGAAGAAATCGCCGAAGTCACCCGACTGGGTGTGCAGGTGGCGGTGGTGATCGGTGGGGGCAATATCTTTCGCGGTGTGGCGGGTGGGGCTGTCGGCATGGACCGCGCCACAGCCGATTACATGGGCATGCTGGCCACGGTCATGAACTCTCTGGCCTTGGCCGACGCCCTGGACAAGGCGGGTCTGACGGCCCGCGTCATGTCGGCCATCGGCATTGACCAGGTGGTGGAGCCTTATGTGCGCCCCAAGGCCTTGCAGTACCTCGAAGAGGGCAAGGTGGTGGTGTTTGCGGCGGGTACGGGCAATCCGTTTTTCACGACCGACACGGCCGCTGCTTTGCGCGGTGCCGAAATTGGCGCCGAAATGGTGCTCAAGGCAACCAAAGTGGACGGTGTTTATACGGCCGACCCCAAAAAAGACCCTTCTGCCACGCGTTACAGCGAAATCAGTTTCGACGAGGCCATCTCGCGCAATTTGGGCATCATGGACGCCACGGCTTTTGCCTTGTGCCGCGACCAGAAACTGCCGATCAAGGTGTTTTCGATCATCAAGAACGGTGCCTTTAAGCGCGTAGTTCTGGGCGAAGACGAAGGTACCCTGGTTTATGCTTGAGCCCGTTCTGACGAGGAGAACACCATGACCATTGCAGACATCAAGAAAACAACCGAAACCAAAATGGAGCAATCCATTGCGGCTTTCAAAAACAACCTGACCAAGATTCGTACCGGGCGTGCCAACCCCGCTTTGCTCGACACCATCCATGTCGATTACTACGGCTCCATGGTGCCTTTGTCCCAAGTGGCCAATGTGTCCTTGATGGACTCGCGCACCATCAGCGTGCAGCCTTGGGAAAAGGGCATGGGCGCCAAGATTGAAAAAGCCATCCGCGAAAGCGAGCTGGGCCTGAACCCCGCTGCCATGGGCGATTTGATCCGCGTGCCGATGCCCCCCATGAGCGAAGAACGCCGCAAGGAAATGACCAAGCTGGCCCGTACCGAGGGCGAGAACGGCAAGATCGCCATCCGCAATTTGCGCCGCGATGCCAATGAATCGGTCAAAAAACTGGTCAAGGACAAGGAAGCTTCCGAGGACGATCAAAAGCGTGCCGAAGCCGACATCCAAAAACTGACCGACAAGCGCATGACCGAGATCGATCAGTTGGTGGCCGCCAAAGAACAAGAGATCATGGCGGTGTGAGTGTGAATTTGGTGCCGTGGCTTGACACGGCCTCATGGGCCGCCCCTTGGCGGCCTTTTTTTCTGGAGAACCCGTGCTCAAACAACGCGTGATCACTGCCTTGGTCTTGTTGGCTTTGCTGTTGCCCGCTTTGTTTGCGGCCGATTCTCGGCCCTTCATGGCCTTGACGGTGGTTCTGATCGGTGCAGGGGCTTGGGAGTGGGGTCGGCTCAATGGAGTCGCGTCTGTGCAGGCCTGGCTTGGCGCTGTGGTCTGTGTGGCCGTTTGTGGCTTGGCCGTGTGGGGGGGCTGGGTGCAAGCGACCCCACCGCAATTGTGGTTGGTGGCCGGTGCCATGTGGGTCTTGCTGGGGGCCTGGATGATTCAACGCGGGGTGTCCGGTTGGGCGTTGTGGCCGCGGCAGTGGCGATGGGCGGCGGGTTTGTTTTTGCTGTTCCTGGCTTGGTTGGCTT
>CANHUM010000264.1 GCA_947463845.1 Comamonadaceae bacterium | reverse complement strand
GGTGGGGCTTTCGGGCAGACGCTGGTGTTCGAAGATGTCTTCGAACTCGCTGGCGTAGGTGCTCTGAAAAAAAACGTTGTGCCGGTCCAGCGCCACGCCATCGGTGGGGGTGTGCATGGACCAGGTCAAGGCCGACAAGGACCGCTCGGGCGCGGCCTGGGGCACGGCGCGGCGCACCTCGTCACCCAGCAAGCCTTGGCGCAAAGCGGCGGCGTCGCCATTGAAGATGACGCGATCGGCCGGCAAAAATTCACCCGACTGCAAATGCACGCCAGACACCTTGCCCTGGCGCTGCACGATGCGCTGGCAAGTGCTGTTGTAGCGGAACACCGCGCCACGGCTGCGGGCCACCCGGGCCAGTGCCTGGGCCATGCCGACCATGCCGCCTTCGACCGACCAGACCCCGTCCATCTCGACCTGGGCGATCAGCATGAGCGTGGCGGGTGACTGCCAGGGCGATGAGCCGCAGTAGGTGGCGTAGCGGGCAAACAATTGGCGCAAACGCGGGTCTGAAAACTGATGGCCCAGCTGCTGCCACAGGCTGCGCATGGGTCCGAGTTGGGCCAACACGCCCAGACCACGCCAACCCAAGTCACCCATGAAGCCGCCCATGTTGGGGCGCTGGGCGCGGATCATCGGGTATTCGAGCGTGTCCAAGAGCTGGCGCGTGGTCTTGCAAAAGTCCCGAAAGCGTCGGGCCTCATCGCCACCCGACCAGGCTGCAATGGCCGCTTCACTTTCGCGCGCATCGGCCGACAGATCGAGCTGACTGCCATCGGGCCAGAAGTGGCGCGCCAGCACCTGCAGCGGGCTGATGCGCATCTCGGCCTCGACGCTGGTGCCCACGCTGCGCAGCAAGGCATCAAAGACCCAGCGCATGGTGAAGACGGTGGGCCCGCTGTCGATGGCCACGCCATCGACTTCGCGGCTGTGCACTTTGCCGCCCGGTGCGTCCGAGGACTCGACCACGGTGACATCGAGCCCCTGGTGCGCCAGCACGATGGCGCTGCACAAGCCGCCCATGCCCGCACCCACAATGACCACACGGGGCTCAGACATGGCTGGGCTCCAGTGCAGGGACATTCAACACACAGGCGGCCGCGTCTGCCGTTGTGCGCGCTTGCGGGTCAAAACTGCGGCCTTGCCAGACCCCGGCCATTTGCAGCACCTGCATGCGCACAAACAGCGACTCCGAAAAAAACTGATGCCGGTAAGCCGCGGCACTGGCGGCCTGGTGCGCGCCCTGGTGGGCATACTGCAGCATGGCCGCCGTGTCTTGCCACAAGCTGAAGGTGCACTGGCGCACCAGCGGCGCCTCGCCCAAGCCCATGGCCAGCAAACAGCCGGGAGCTTGCGACAAATCGGCTTGTGCTGATGGCGCATAGCGCCAAAACGCCATCGCTTTGGTGGGCACGATGCTGGCCCGGGTGAGGACCGCAAAGGGCGCACGCAAAGTGTCTTCGGTGTCGACGGGCTCACCCAATGCTTCGGGGCTGCTGGCCTGCCACGCTTGCTTGTCCCAATGGCCCCTGGCCGATTGCACCGACATGACACCGCTCCAGCATTCACGGGCGCGGCTGCGGTAGGCCTGCACCGCTGGACTGTCCAGAAATTGAAGCGCCAGATCCAGATGCGTGAACGTGCAGATCAGGCCTTGGTGGGTGGCGCTGGGGCGCAGACTGAATCCACCCCCATGGCCACTGCCCATGACCTTGACCATGGTCAGGCCCGGCACGTCCTTGTAGGGCGTAGACCCGGCCACCAGACGCAACCAGCCCCAGCCCTGGTGCTGGCGCATGAAATCCACCAACAAGACCACCACCACGCCGGACAGCGGGTCATGAAGTGGGTGGCTGACTTCCATGACAGGCGTCCGGCAAGGCGGCGGCAGGACTACTTGGCCGCAACTTTGGCAGCGGCCAAAGCGGGTTTGAGCAGTTCGGGAAAGTCCTTGGCCATCGGTGCACCATTGAGTGGTTTGTAGGCACCCTGGTGGCATGTGGCGCAATTCATCTTGGCCACATCGCCCAACGGTCCCTTGCGGTGCGCCGGGAAGACTTCGGTCAAAGGCTCCATGTAGGTCAGGTTCAGGTCACGCGCCATGCGGATGCCGTGCCAGGCCGTCACGCGCTGCGGTGGGCTGTTTTCCCAGTTCTGGAAGGACTGCGTGTTGTGGCAATACGTGCAATTCACACCCAAGGAGGTGGACATGTGCGTCATCAGGCCATAGGTCCACTCGGCTTGCTTGATCGACTGGCGGTTGCCAGACGGCAGCGCTGTGGGACCGTTCACACGGATGTTCTGCTTGTCCAGCAGGAACGGTGTGAAGGGGTCGTTGGGCAAGGAGGACAAATTGACCACGGCAGAAGGCTCGTTCTGTCCGGCCTTGTCGCCGATGAAGTTCGAACCTTGCGGCTGTGGGTTGGACTTGAACCAGATGGCGCTGGGCACTGGCTCGCCACGGTGGCAGGTGTAGCAGGTCACGCCTGTCTGCGCCACGTGGGGTTGCCAGTCGGCGTTGATGTGCTGGGTCATCTCGATCATGCGCCGCGCCACCACCTTGGTGTACTTGCTGTCGTCTTCGAAGTTGGGCAAGGCGTGGCAATACGCGCAACCTTCGTTGGGCGCAACCCAGCTGGTCATGGAGACCATCAGGCGGTTGAATTCGCCCACGCTCAGGTTGCCCAGAACTTTGACGTTCTTGTAAGCCTGAGAAGCCTTGGGGCCTTCGGAGCCGGGCGACGGAATGACCGCTGGTGGCTGGTTGAGCTCGGTTTTGACTTCAAGCAGTCGCGCGTTGTAGACCTGCGCCATGCCAGTGCCCCGGTAGCCGCTTTGCACCGACTCAGGGATAGGACGTTCGCAACCGGCCAGGACCAGACCGACCAGTGCCAGACCCAGACCTTGGACCATTCGACCCATCCAGCTTGTCTTGTAGGTGGTGTGCATGTTCATGGCTTGCCTCCAGTGCTCAGCGCGGGGTCAGCCATCGCCGGAAAAATTTC
>CANHUM010000263.1 GCA_947463845.1 Comamonadaceae bacterium | reverse complement strand
TCTGTCGCTTGAATGGCCGAAACCCGCGAAGGGTCGCGGGTTTCGATAGGGGTAGGCCGTGTGGGCTTTCGCCTTAAATGCGCATCGGCATCACCACATATTTGAAGTTGTCGTTTTCGGGAATGGTGATCAGTGCCGAGCTGTTGCCGTCGGCCAGATCGATGCGGACCATGTCCTGACCCATGTTGGACAACACATCGATGATGTAAGTCACGTTGAAGCCGATCTCGATGGCGTCGCCGCCGTAATCGATGTCGAGTTCGTCCACAGCCTCTTCCTGCTCGGCGTTGGTGGAGGCCACGCGCAGGCTGCCGGGCTCCAGATTCAGCCGCACGCCCTTGAACTTGTCGCTGGTCAGGATGGCGGTGCGCTGCAAGCAGGACAACAGCGCTTGGCGACCCAGTGTCAGGTTGTTGCGGTGGCCTTTGGGGATGACGCGGTTGTAGTCGGGGAACTTGCCCTCGACCAGCTTGGTCACGAACTCCATGCCGTCAAAGCTGAACTTGGCCTGGTTGTTGGCAAACTGCATCTCGATCGCGCCGTCGGCGTCCGACAGCAAGCGCTGCAGCTCCAGCACGGTTTTGCGCGGCAGGATGACTTCTTGTTTGGTGGGCACTTCCACGTCTAGCGTTGCAGCGGTGAAGGCCAGGCGGTGGCCGTCGGTGGCGACCAGGCTCAGGCGGTTGCCTTCGGCCACGAACAGGATGCCGTTGAGGTAGTAACGGATGTCGTGCACGGCCATGGCAAAAGAGACCTGACCGAGCAATTGCTTGAGGGTTTTCTGCGGCACGCTGAACACGGGACCGAAGCTGGCGGCTTCTTGCACCAGCGGGAAGTCTTCTGCAGGCAAGGTCTGCAAGGTGAACTTGGACTTGCCACCCTTCAAGATCAATTTGGATTGCGAGGACTCCAGACTCACCGTCTGGTCGGCGGGCATGGTGCGCAAAATGTCGATGAGTTTGCGGGCACCCACGGTGGTGGTGAAGTCGCCCGGGTCGCCGTCCATCTCGGCCGTGGTGCGGATCTGGATTTCCAGATCGCTGGTGGTCAGCTGCACGGCGTGGCCGGTTTTGCGAATCAGCACATTGGCCAGCACGGGCAAGGTATGGCGGCGCTCAACAATACCGGATACGGATTGCAGGACCGACAACAATTTGTCTTGGGTGGCCTTCAGGACGATCATTTGTCTACCTTTGATGGTTTTAGATGCTGCCGCTCGCGGGGCTGGTCGATTTTTGACAACAGCATGCATTTTCGCTGTTTTTTGGCCTCGAAACGGCCTTCATGGGGGCCAAATCACCGAAAACGGGCCGGGAAAGGGTTGTCATGCCACTTCAACCCTTGAGGGTCTGCTCCAGAACGTGCAACTGCTGGTTCAGTTCGGTCATTTGCTGGCGCTCAGCCCCAATTTTGCGAACGGCGTGCAGCACGGTGGTGTGGTCGCGTCCGCCAAACAGCTCACCAATCTCGGGCAGGCTCTTTTGCGTCATTTCCTTGGCCAGGTACATGGCGATCTGGCGCGGGCGGGCGATGCTGGCCGGGCGTTTCTTGCTGTACATGTCCGCGACCTTGATCTTGTAGTAATCGGCCACGGTCTTCTGGATGTTCTCGACACTGATCTGGCGGTTCTGGATCGAGAGCAAATCACGCAGGGCATCTCGGGCCAATTGGATGGAGATGTCCTTCTGATTGAAACGCGAATAGGCCAGAATTTTGCGCAGAGCCCCTTCGAGCTCACGTACGTTGGAGCGCACGTTTTTGGCCACGAAGAACGCCACCTCTTCGGGCATTTCACTGCCTTCGCTGATGGCCTTGTTGATCAAAATGGCCACACGCATTTCCAGCTCAGGCGGCTCCATGGCCACCGTCAAGCCAGAGTCAAAGCGCGAAACCAAGCGCTCGTGGATGTCGGCCAGGCCCTTGGGGTAGGTGTCACTGGTCATCACGATGTGCGATTTTTTGGCCAGCAGGGCCTCAAAGGCATTGAAAAACTCCTCTTGCGTGCGGTCCTTGTTGGCAAAGAACTGGACGTCATCGATCAAGAGCAGATCGAGCGAGTGGTAATGCTGCTTGAACTCGTCAAAAGTCTTGCGCTGGTAGGCTTTAACCACATCCGATACAAATTGTTCTGCGTGGATGTAGAGGACTTTGGCTTCCGGACGGTCGGCCAGCAGCTTGTTGCCGATGGCGTGCATGAGGTGGGTCTTGCCCAAACCGACGCCGCCATAGATGAACAAGGGGTTGTACAACTGCCCCGGCGAACCCGACACGTGCATGGCCGCAGCACGCGCCATGCGGTTGGCGGTGCCCTCCACCAGGTTGTCAAAGTTCAGTGCGGTGTTCAGCCGACTGCGAAAGGGATTGGCAACCGTTTCATCGGCCACAACAGCCGCTTCAAAAGCCAACTCCATGGACGATGGCGTGGAAGATTTTGCAGCTTTGAAAGAGCCTTCGCGCGGAGTGATCACTAACTCCAACTTGACAGGATGGCCTTGCAAATTGGCCAACAACTCGGTCAATCGGCCAGCGTATTGGGCACGTATCCAGTCCAGCTTGAAGCGATTGGCCACGGCAATCGTGACGGTTTGCTGGTCGTCTGAAACTTGCGCCGTGAGCGGTTTGATCCAGGTGTTGAATTGCTGCTCTGGCAGCTCGCGAGCCAGATCGTCAACGCAAGCCTGCCACAAGGACTGGCCTGCATCTGCCTGGAATTCCGGAGTCAGTCCCTGGGACATTGAATACTTTTTTATTGTGGACAGAAGTGGTCACGAGGGGGTTGCGGACAGCTTTTATCAAGAGCTTATCCACATTCCTCCATGAGATGGAGATCGATCATAAACCACATCCATCGGTCTATACCCCGGGGACACCCTGATGGACGAAAATACAGCAAATTTGCCGGTGGCTTGAAAGTTTGCGATAATCTTGGGTTTCGCCCAAAGCTGATCCATGGCATTGGGCACAAAGGAAGAGTTATGAAACGCACCTACCAACCATCCAAGACTCGT
>CANHUM010000262.1 GCA_947463845.1 Comamonadaceae bacterium | reverse complement strand
TACAAGCTCGAACACCTGCTGACCAAAGACCAGATTCTGGAGATCTACATGAACCAGATCTTCCTGGGCAATCGGGCTTATGGGTTTGCTTCGGCTTCTGAAGCCTATTTTGGCAAAGCCCTCAAGGACATCACCATTGCCGAAGCGGCCATGCTCGCAGGGCTGCCCAAAGCGCCCTCAGCCTTCAATCCCATCGCCAACCCCAAACGTGCCCGTTCACGCCAGCTCTACATCATCGAACGGATGCAAGAAAACGGCTACATCACGGCCAAACAGGCCCTTGCGGCCAAAGCCGAGCCGCTGCGCTTGCGAACCGCTGCTGACAAAAAGAACCTGAACGCCGAATTTGTGGCAGAAACCGTGCGTCAAATGGTCTTTGCCCAGTATGGAGATGAGACCTACACACGGGGCATCAACGTCTACACCACGGTGCAATCGACCGAACAGATAGCCGCTTACAGAGCGCTGAGACAAGGCCTGATGGACTACGAGCGCAGACAGGTATACCGTGGCCCGGAAAAATTCATCCAGTTGCCGAACGACCCGAAAAAAGCCGAAGACGCCATCGATGATGCTCTGGAAGATCACCCTGACAATGGCGACGTGATGTCTGCAGTGGTGCTGGAGGCATCCCCCACCAAAGTGGTGGTGGTTCGACAAAACAGCGAACAGATCACCATCACGGGCGCTGGACTGACACCAGCGCAATCCGGCCTGTCTGACAAAGCTCCATCGGGCAAACAGATCCGCAGAGGCGCTGTGATACGGATTGTTCAGTCAGCCAATGCTCAATGGGAAATCACGCAACTGCCCGAAGTGGAGGGCGGCCTGGTCGCCATGACGCCTCAAACTGGGGCTATCCGGGCTTTGGTCGGTGGATTCGACTTTGCCAAGAACAAGTTCAACCACGTCACACAAGCCTGGCGCCAGCCGGGCTCTAGCTTCAAGCCTTTCATTTATTCAGCATCACTGGAGAATGGTCTGAGTCCGGCCTCCATGATCAATGATTCGCCCCTGTTTTTTGACGGCGGCGTCACGGGCGGGCAACCCTGGGAGCCCAAAAACTACGACGGCAAGTTTGACGGCCCCATGAGCATGCGCACCGCCATGGCCAAATCCAAGAACATGGTGTCCATCCGCATTTTGCAATCGGTCGGCCCACGCGCAGCGCAAGAGTGGGTCACACGGTTCGGGTTTGACGAAGACAAGCATCCGCCTTATCTGACCATGGCCTTGGGCGCAGGCTCGGTGACCTTGATGCAAATGGCCACGGGCTATTCCGTGTTTGCCAACGGTGGCTATCTGGTCCGTCCCCACTTGATCACGCGCATCACCGACTACAAAAACAGGGTTCTGGTGGACAGCCCTGCGCCCGCCTTGACCGAGGAGATGCCGCGCGCCATTCCCGAGCGCAACGCCTTTGTCATGAGCAGTTTGCTCCAGGAAGTGACCCGCTCGGGCACAGCCGCTCGCGCCCAGTCTCTTCTCAAACGCCAGGATGTCTATGGCAAAACCGGCACCACCAACGACGCCATGGACGCCTGGTTTGCCGGCTATCACCCCAACATGACGGCCGTGGTCTGGATCGGCTACGACACGCCACGCAAACTGGGTGATCGGGAGACGGGTGGCGGCCTGAGCTTGCCCGTGTGGATCAGGTTCATGGAAACCGCTTTGCAAAACATGCCGAGCACCACCCTTCGGGTGCCCGAAGGCCTGACCCAATCAGGAGGCGACTGGGCCTACACCGAATTCACGGGATCTGCGGGGGTCACCAACTTGGGCAACACGACCGGCGCCAACAATGCCAAGACCAACGCACTGCCACCCGTGGATGAAAAGCGCAGAATCATGGACTTGTTCCGGCAGTGACGGAACGGCCACATCGGTGGAACATCAGGGCTTGAAGACCAGGTCCTGTCCAGACTGCTCCGATGCATAACGCGACAGGCTCTGCCAAAACTCACCCTGACCTTTGGTGTCCTGCCAATTCGCACCGTCAAATTTGTAATGGAAACCACCGCAACGTGCGGCCAACCAAACCTCGTGCAGGGGTTTTTGCAGATTGATCACGATTTGACTGCGATTCGGAAATGTGAGCGTGACCATGCCCCCCACTCGCTGGTTGTCGATGTCGGCATCGGTACCCTCGTTGAGCACATCACAGCTGTTTTCAACGCCAGCCAGCAGGCGTTCAGCTTGGTCCAGAAATTCAAGGTCGGTCATTACAATCACAGCATGTTGAAGGTAAAGAAGATTCTAGTCACCGCGCTTACCCTTGCAGGCAGTGCGGCCGTATTGAGCGCTTGTGGCCAGAAAGGCCCCTTGTATGTGCCTGACACACCCGCATCGGCCAACCGTGCCACCCTGCCCCAGTCCCTGAACCCATGGCACGAACCCTCTGCCGGGCAGACCACGCGCCGCCCATCAGAGGCCATGCCGACACAGACGGCTCCCCGTGCAGCGCCCGCCCTTTCCCCCGATGCTCTTTTTTTGATCTCACCCTCGGCACCCGATGCCACCACACGATGAACGCCCCTGCCGCTCCCCACCCCTTGCCCGGACAACCGCACATCGCCTACCGAACTGAAGGGCTGGTGATCGAGGGCGTGCGATTGTCAGATTTGGCCCGCGAGCACGGTACGCCCTTGTTCGTGTATTCCAAAGCCGCCATGCTGTCGGCCCTGGCGGCCTACCAACGCGGCTTTGCCGGCCGACGAGCGCAAATTTGCTACGCCATGAAGGCCAACTCCAGCCTGGCGATCCTGCAGGTGTTTGCCGACGCCGGTTGTGGCTTTGACATTGTCTCGGGCGGCGAACTGGCCCGCGTGCTGGCCGCAGGGGGTGATCCGGCCAAGGTGATTTTTTCCGGTGTGGGCAAAACCCGAGCCGAGATGAAACAGGCCCTGCAAATCGGTATTGGTTGCTTCAATGTGGAAAGCGAAGCCGAACTCGATGTGCTCAGCGATGTGGCCACGGCCCTGGGCAAACAGGCGCCGGTCAGCCTGCGT
>CANHUM010000261.1 GCA_947463845.1 Comamonadaceae bacterium | reverse complement strand
CGCGCAGCATGTTGTCGGGATGGTTGTAGCCACGGCGCACGCCTTCGTTGACGGCATCTTCCAGGCTGCCGGTGAAACCGTCGAACTTCACGTCCATGCCGACTTCGAGAAACACGTTGACGATGCCGGTGTCCTGGCAAATGGGGCGGTGACCGGTGGCGCTCATCTTGCTGTTGGTCAGGATCTGCGCGATGGCATCTTTGGCGGCCGGGCTTTGCTCACGCTCATAGGCGCGGGCGAGGTGGGCGATGTAGTCGGCAGGGTGGTAGTAGCTGATGTACTGCAGGGCTGCGGCAACGGATTCGATCAGATCTTTTTGTTGGATGAGGGTGGTCATGGGCGGGGACTCCGTTGAAATTCAGTGTTTGCTGTCGGCTTGTGTGTGCGACATCAGGCGGTCGGCCAAAGCGATGGCCAAGGCGCTGAACAGGAAGGCGATGTGGATCACGGTTTGCCAAATCAGGACTTTTTCGTCGTAGTTGGCTGCGTTGATGAAGGTCTTCAGCAGATGGATCGAGCTGATGCCGATGATGGCGGTGGCCAGCTTGACCTTGAGTACCGAGGCGTTGACGTGGCTGAGCCATTCAGGTTGATCGGGGTGCTCCTCCAGGTTCATGCGGGATACAAAGGTCTCGTAACCGCCCACGATCACCATGATCAGCAAATTGGAAATCATGACCACGTCGATCAGGCCCAGCACCACCAACATGATGATGGCTTCGTTCAGCGCTGTGACCTGAACATCAGACTTGTAGCCGATGCTGGTGATGAGGGCTTGCAAGGCGGTCTGACTGCCAAAGACGGCCTCCAGGAGGTGCACCAATTCAACCCAGAA
Organism: Comamonadaceae bacterium; assembly: GCA_947463845.1. Classification (GTDB taxonomy): domain Bacteria; phylum Pseudomonadota; class Gammaproteobacteria; order Burkholderiales; family Burkholderiaceae_C; genus Limnohabitans_A. The sequence goes on along the minus strand of CANHUM010000261.1, from coordinate 2,181 downwards.
ATGGAACACGTACACCACCTGTGCAGCGATCAGACCCAGATACAAAGGCAGTTGCAGCCAACGGCTGGCAAAAATGAAGTTGGGCAATGGGCGCAAAGGGCTCTTTCGGGAGGGTTGGCGGGGCGTCATGTTTTTCCTTGGGCAAAATTTGCTTCGGGCAAACCCGGATTTTAGGGGGAGTCCAAGGCCATATTCGACCTGTTTTTGTTCAAATACTGTGCAAGACTGATGTCAGTCAGTGCTTTGTAAGAGCCAGGAACGACATTGGCGCCAGTTTAAAATTTGATTTGACACACAGGAGACATGCTTGATGAGCACCCCCATTTACCAACCCAGCGCAGATTTTGTGAAGAATGCCCACATCTCGGGTATGCCCGCCTACGAAGCGCTGTGCAAGGAAGCCGAAGCCGACTACCAGGGCTATTGGAGCCGCCTGGCCAAAGAGCTGATCACCTGGAAGACCCCTTTCACCCAGGGTCTCAATGAATCCAACGCACCCTTCTTCAAGTGGTTCGAAGACGGCACCTTGAATGCTTCCTACAACTGCCTGGACCGCAACGTCGAAAAAGGCCTGGGCAACAAGACCGCCATCATTTTTGAAGCTGACGGCGGTGAAGTGACCAAGGTCACCTACAGCCAGCTGCTGGCCAAGACCTGCCAATACGCCAACGCGCTCAAGTCTTTGGGCATCAAAAAGGGTGACCGTGTGGTCATCTACATCTCCATGTCCATCGATGGCGTGGCGGCCATGCAGGCCTGTGCCCGTATCGGCGCCACACACTCGGTGGTGTTTGGTGGCTTCTCGGCCCAGTCGCTGCGAGACCGGATCGAAGACACAGGCGCTGTCGCTGTGATCACGGCCGACAACCAGGTGCGTGGCGGCAAACTGCTGCCCCTCAAATCCATCGTGGACGAAGCCATTGCCTTGGGCGGCTGTGGTTCCGTCAAGAACGTGCTGGTGGTCAAACGCTCGGGCGCCGAGATCGCCATGACTGCTGGCCGCGACCAGTGGATGGCCGATGTGGCCGACAAGCAAGCCACCACCTGCGAGCCTGAGTGGGTCGAGGCCGAGCACCCCCTGTTCCTTCTTTATACCTCCGGCTCCACCGGTAAACCCAAAGGCGTGCAGCACAGCACCGGTGGCTATTTGCTGCATGCGGCGCTGACCACCAAGTGGACCTTCGATTTGAAACAAGACGATGTGTTCTGGTGCACCGCCGACATCGGCTGGGTCACAGGCCACACCTACATCACCTATGGTCCTTTGGCGTTGGGCGGCACCGAGATCGTTTTCGAAGGCGTGCCCACTTACCCCGATGCTGGCCGCTTCTGGAAGATGATTCAGGACCACAAGGTCAGCATTTTCTACACCGCGCCCACCGCCATCCGCTCACTCATCAAGGCCGCGGAAGCCAACGATGCTGTGCACCCCAAGAGCTACAACTTGTCGAGTCTGCGTCTGCTGGGTTCGGTGGGTGAGCCCATCAACCCGGCTGCCTGGGAGTGGTACCACAAGCATGTGGGCGGCGGCCGTTGCCCCATCGTCGACACCTTCTGGCAGACCGAAACCGGTGGCCACATGATCACCCCGCTGCCGGGCGTGACCCCCATGGTGCCCGGTTCGTGCACGCTGCCCTTCCCAGGCATCCAGGCCGCCATCGTCAGCGAAACCGGTGAAGACATGCCCAATGGCCAGGGTGGTATTTTGGTCGTGAAAAAGCCATGGCCATCCATGATTCGCACCATCTGGGGTGACCCTGTGCGCTTCAAGAAGTCCTACTATCCCGATGATTTCAAGGGCAAGTACTACTTGGCCGGCGACGGTGCGATCCGTGACGAAAAAACCGGTTACTTCACCATCACCGGCCGTATCGACGACGTTTTGAACGTCTCGGGACATCGCATGGGCACGATGGAGATCGAATCGGCTTTGGTGAGCTGCACCGAGCTGGTGGCCGAAGCCGCCGTGGTGGGTCGTCCCGACGACACCACCGGTGAGGCGATTTGCGCCTTCGTGGTGCTCAAGCGCTCGCTGCCCAGCACCGAAGAAGGCAAGGCGATTGCCAAGCAACTGCGTGACCACATTGCCAAGGAAATCGGCCCGATCGCCAAGCCCAAGGACATCCGTTTTGGCGAGAACTTGCCCAAGACCCGTTCGGGCAAGATCATGCGCCGCTTGCT
>CANHUM010000260.1 GCA_947463845.1 Comamonadaceae bacterium | reverse complement strand
TCGTCTTCGGACAGGTGGCGCAAAAAGCACAAAATCAAATCGGCACTGATGTTCAGCTGGGTTTGCGCATCGCGGCAGGCGCGGCTCAGGCCTTCGATGACCGCGCCCATGGGCACACCGCGTGCCGTGTGGGTTTGCGGATCAAAGAACAACTCGGCCCGCACCACATGGTCGGCCTTGGCCTTTTCAAAGTAGGCCCAGGCCATGTCGTAAAAATCCTGCTCGTGCAGCAGCACGCTGGCCCCGGCGTAATACAGGTCCAGAAAGCTTTGCAGGTTGGTGAAAGCGTAGGCACTGCGCAAAGCGGCCACATCGGCATAGGGCAAGGGCACTCCGTTGCGCCTGGCCAATGCAAAGATCAGCTCGGGCTCCAGTGAGCCTTCGATGTGGATGTGCAGCTCGGCTTTGGGCATGACGCGCAGCAACTCGGGCAGGCGCTCTTGGGGAATGGCGTGGACTTTGAACATGGTCACACCAACTTCTCGATGCCGCGTGAAAAGCTCACGGTCTTGTTGCTGAATGCTTCATGCTGTTCTTCGACTTTGCCCAGCTCGTACAGGTAATTGACCATGATGCCGCCGGACTGCTGCAGCCCTTTTTTGGACAAGTCGGCCGCCCAGTTGATCTGGTGCAGCGTCGCCCCGTTGCTCAGGTGGAATTTACCCACGGCGTCACCTCCGGCATCGGGAGTTTTGTGCATCAGGTACAGGGCGCACAGCCGCATCAGTGCGGTTTTCTCGACGTCGTCGCTGCGCTCAGGGTGCCAGCCAGATTTGAGACGCTCGGCCCAGGTCTGGCCGCTTGCAGCCAAAGTTTTTTGTGCTTCTTGCCACTTGCGGATCTGCGCGGGCGTGAGTCGGCCTTCTGGCAAGTGAGCGCCTGCGTCCAGCCACTGGGTCAAGCCAGGAATGGGGGAAAGGGTGCAAAAGGTTTTGAGGGACGGCATTTCCTCAATCAGTTTTTGCGCCACCCGCTTGATCAGAAAATTGCCCAGCGACACCCCTTTGAGTCCCGGCTGGCAATTGCTGATGGAATAAAAGATCGCCGCCTTGAAGCTTTTGGGATCACCCACAGGGGCGTGTTTGTTGATCAGCCCACTCACGTCCTTGGAGATGCCCGGCACCAAAGCCACTTCGACAAAGATCAAGGGCTCACCAGGCAACTGCCGGTGAAAAAACGCAAAGCAGCGGCGGTCCGGTTGCAATCGGCGGCGCAAGTCGTCCCAACCATCGATGGCATGCACCGATTCATGGGCGATGATTTTTTCAAGCAACTGCGCAGGCGAGTCCCAGGTGATCTGGTGAAGCTCCAGAAAACCCGGGTTGAACCAGGAGCTGAGCAAATGGTGCATGTCGGCATCGGTGGCCCGAAAGGACGGATGGTCCTTGAGGTAGGACAGCAGCGTTTGGCGCATCTTCAAAATCGTGGCCGTTCCGGCGGGCGCACGGTTGACCCGCCGCAGCAGCTCCTGGCGGGGCGGCTCCACCGTCTGGAACAAATCGATCAGACTGGCCTCGTTGCGTTCGGTGTTGTAACGGTTGGCCGCATCCAGCACCATGGTCGGGTCGGGATTGAACTGGCTCGACAAAAACTGGAAGAACTCGATCTGACTGCGCTTGTCCAGATGTTCGTAATGCTCGATCAGCTTGACCGCCATGCTTTGTGCATTGGCTTCACCCCGGGCGCTGAGGAGCTTCTTGGCACTTTGCTTGGCCACATCGAGTTTCTTGTTTTGAATGAAACGCTCCAACATGAAAAGCCTCCTTGAATCACATCAATCACATTGACACGTTGGCGATGGGCGAGCCAAGCCAGCTGACAGCCTGGCCGGTCGATGCTCACGCCAGCAACTCAAGACTTGTCAAAGTCCCCCCGCTCCATCCACCATGACACCGCGAAGCCGGCCACCAGCCCCCAAAACGCCGCACCGATGTTGAACAAGCCGATGTCGGCCACCGTGACCAAAAGGCTGACCAGTGCACCCAATGAATATTTGCCCGCCCCAAACGACGCGACAAACGCGCCTTGCAACACACGCAGCATGGCCAGGCCTCCCAGCACCATGATGAACTCCTTGGGTGCTGCCAGCATCAAGCCGGTGAAGGTGGGCGCCATCAGACCGAACAACAGGGCCAGCACGCCAAACATGAGCGCGCCGCTGTAGTGGCGAATTTTCTCGCCCGATGAAGTGAGCAAGCCATTGGTGGGTCCGGTCAGGCATGTGCTGACCGCCCCAAACACCGCGCTCACGGCAGCCCCCACGCCACAGGCCACGGCGATCATGTTGACCGGCGGTTCGTGCCCAGCGTTCTTGAGCACCGCCACGCCTTGTCCGTTTTGCACCACCAGCACCGTGATGGCCAAAGGCACCACCAGCTCCAGCATGGCCGCAAACGACCACACCGGCGCCTGGATGACGGGCTGCGCCAAAGTCAGTTGCCCCACAGCAGAGGCGTCCAGTCGACCTGACAGGGCCACAGCCAACGCTCCCACCAGCAAGGCGCCAATGACGGGCGGCAGGCGTTTGCCCCAATCGGCCCGGGCCGACAGCAACAAAAAGACCGCCACCATGGGCGCGGCAATGGCCACATCGCTTTGCAGCGCCCGCACGATGTCGAGACCGAAGCGCAAAAACACCCCGGCCACCATGCCCATGACGATGGGCATGGGCAGCGCCGCCATGACGCGCTTGACCCAACCGCTCAAACCCAACACCAGGATCAGCGCACTGGTGGCATAAAAGGCACCGATCACTTCGGCAAAACTCAGGTGCTGCAAAGCGGGGCCGACCAGCACAGTGCCAGGAATCGTCCAGCCAAAGGCCAGTGGCGTGGTGTAGCGCCAGCTCATCAACAGCGTGACCAGGCCATTGACAAAAAATACCCCGAAGACCCACGAGGCCAGCTCTGCAGGTGACAAACCGCCCCGCGTGCCGACCGACAAAATGATGGCGACTGGCCCGGTGGCCGCAAAGATGAAACCGATCAGCGCATTGGCGGCATAAGTGCCACCAAAGTCC
>CANHUM010000259.1 GCA_947463845.1 Comamonadaceae bacterium | reverse complement strand
GTATGTGAACAAGGTGGCCAAAGACTGCCGCTCGCGCATGAACGTGCCCTTCTTTTTGCGTGACGAATCCCGCAACGACGCCTTTTTAGCAGGCGCCAAAGCCGCCAACTTGCTGCAACTCAAGGGCCATAAATCGGTGGGCGGCATGCGCGCCAGCATCTACAACGCCATGCCGCTCGAAGGCGTGCAGGCTTTGGTGGCCTATATGCGCGATTTTGAAAAAACCCAGGCCTGAACCCGGCCTTCTGAAAGACCTGCGGACATGAGCCAACAACCCATTCAGTCGGAAGCCCTGGGCGCTTTGCGTGTACAGATTGATGCGCTGGACAAGCAACTGCTGAGCCTGCTCAACCAGCGTGCGCATGTGGCTGAACAAGTGGGCGAAATCAAGCGCGCAGAAGGTTCACCGTTTTTCCGACCTGATCGCGTCGCGCAGGTCATCGACAAAATCACCCAGGCCAACCCCGGCCCGCTCAAAAACGAGCACGTGGCCTCCATCTGGCGCGAAATCATGTCGGCTTGCCTGGCGCTGGAAGCCCCGCAACGCGTGGCGGTGCTCGGCCCTCAGGGCACATTTTGCGAACAGGCCGCGATCGAGTTTTTTGGCGGTGCAGCCAACCTGATTTACTGCGCCAACTTCGACGAAGTGTTTCACGCCACTGCAGCAGGCACGGCCCAATACGGCGTCGTGGGCATGGAAAACTCCACCGAAGGCGTGGTCGCGCGCTCGCTCGATTTGTTCCTGCGCTCGCCCGTCCATGTCGTGGGTGAAGTCAGCCTGCTGGTGCGCTTCAATTTGTTGCGCCAACTCAATTCGGACGCGGGCATCGAGGTAGTGATGGCTCATCCCCAGGCGTTGGCCCAGTGCCAGGGCTGGTTGTCCAAGCACCTGCCGCATGTCGAGCGCCGCGCCGTGTCGAGCAATGCCGAAGGTGCCCGTTTGGCGGCCACCAACCCAGCCTGGGCAGCGTTGGCCAGCGAACGCGCGGCCAGCCAGTTTGGCCTGCACATCGTGCACCACGCCATCCAGGACGAGGCCTTCAACCGCACGCGCTTTGCCGTCATTACCCTGCCGCAAACCCTGGCCACGCCACCGGCCTCGGGCAAAGACTGCACCAGCCTGGTGGTGTCGGTGCCCAACCGCCCGGGTGCGGTGCACGATTTGCTGGTGCCGCTCAAGAACAACGGTGTCTCCATGACACGTTTCGAATCGCGTCCGGCCAAATCGGGCCAGTGGGAGTATTACTTCTACATCGACCTGCAAGGACACATCAGCGAGCCCCATGTGGCTGCAGCCCTCCAAGAGCTGCAAGGCCTGTGCGCGTTTTACAAGGTGCTGGGTTCATACCCTGTGCCTGAGTGAGCGCGCTGTGAAATTCCAACGTCTGGCCTTGATTGGCTGCGGCCTGATGGGCGGCTCTTTTGCACTCGCCTTGCGCGAAGCCGGGTTGGTGCAAACCATCGCCGGATTCAGCGCCTCCGAAAAAACTCGGCAACGCGCCATCGAACTCCAGGTCATCGACCAAGCCTGCACCAGCGTGGCAGAGGCCGTGCAGGATGCGGATTTGGTCTTGCTGGCGGTACCCGTGGGGGCGATGCAGACCAGTTTTGCCGCGATGCGCGATGCGTTGCAACCCGGAAGCTTGCTCATGGACGTCGGCTCGACCAAATGCGATGTGATCGAAGCCGCCAAAGCCACACTGGGTCAACGCTTGCGTTGCTTTGTGCCCGCCCACCCGATTGCGGGCAAAGAGGTGGCTGGCATCGAGCACGCTGAAAGCACGCTCTACGCAGACCGTCGCACCATCCTCACACCTTTGCCTCAGACCGGCATCCACAAAATGCAGCTGGCGCACGATGTGTGGACCGCCATCGGCAGCCATGTGAGCAACATGACCCCCGAAGCGCACGACGCCACTTTTGCCGCAGTCAGCCACTTGCCGCACCTGTTGGCCTTTGCAGCGGTCAACGCCCTTTCGGCACAGCCCCAAGCTGCCACATTTCTGGACATGGCCGGTCCGGGGTTCAGAGATTTTTCGCGCATCGCCGCGAGTGACCCTGCCGTCTGGCGTGACATCCTGAGCGCCAACAAAACGGAAGTGCTCGCACAAATGGCACACTTCAGAACGGCTCTTGCACAGTTCGAAGCCACCCTGCGGGAGGGTGATGACGCAGCCTTGCAAAAATTGATTGAACATGCCAGCGAGGTGCGCTCGAACTGGACACTGCAGGCAGGCCAAGCCTGTCCCACAGCCCCCGAAAACTGACCCATGTTCTCCACTGCCTTCCTCGACCTTCCTGCACTGCAAGGCGCATCCGGCACCGTCACGCTGCCCGGCTCCAAAAGCATCTCCAACCGCGTGCTGCTGCTCTCGGCGCTGTGCCAAGGCACCACCGTGGTCCACGACCTGCTGGACTCGGACGATACCCGTGTGATGCTGGCTGCGCTGCGCCAACTGGGCTGTGGTGTCGAGGTGCAAGGCACCACGGTGAGCATCACTGGCCTGGGTGGCCGCACATGGCCCACCGAGGCGATCGAATTTTTCATGGGCAACGCGGGCACCGCCATGCGCCCGCTCACAGCGGCGTTGGCCGTGCAAGGCGGCGACTTCACGCTCAAAGGCGTGCCCCGCATGCACGAACGGCCAATTGGCGACTTGGTGGACGCCCTGCGCGAGCTGGGCTGCACCATCGATTACTTGGGCCATGAAGGCTTTCCGCCTTTGCGCGTTGGCAGCCCCTCATTGCAACTGGACAAACCGATCCCCGTGCGCGGCGATGTGTCCAGCCAGTTCCTCACGGCGCTGCTGATGGCTTTGCCATTGGCCTCGCAGGACCGCGCCATCACCATCGAGGTGGTGGGCGAACTCATCAGCAAACCCTACATCGAGATCACGCTCAACCTGCTGGCCCGCTTCGGCATCGCGGTCGAGCGTCAGGGCTGGGCGCGTTTTGTGATTCCGGCGGGTAGCCGCTACCAGTCCCCCGGCAACATCCACGTCGAAGCCGATGCGTCCTC
>CANHUM010000258.1 GCA_947463845.1 Comamonadaceae bacterium | reverse complement strand
TGTTGTTTTTATTCCCCCACCAAGGAGCCCCTCATGAGCCTGAAAGAACAGATCACCGAAGACATGAAAGCCGCCATGCGGGCCAAAGATGCCGAACGCCTGGGCACGATCCGCCTGCTGCTGTCGGCCATGAAGCAAAAAGAAGTGGACGAACGCATCGAACTCGACGATATGGCCGTGGTGGCCATCGTGGACAAGCTGATCAAGCAGCGCAAGGATTCGATCGCCGCCTTCGAGCAAGCCGCCCGCCAGGACCTGGCCGACAAGGAAAAAGCCGAAATGGCCGTGCTGCTGGCCTATCTGCCCGCAAGGATGTCGGCCGAAGAAGTGACAGCGGCCGTGCAAGCCATCGTGGCGGAGCTCGGAGCCAAAGGGCCTGGCGACATGGGCAAAGTCATGGGCGCCGTCAAAGCCCAACTGGCGGGCAAGGCCGACATGGGTCAGGTCTCGGCCGCGGTCAAGGCGGCGCTGGCCGGCTAAGAGACCAAGGGGGCCAAAAGGGCTAAGCCTGCAAGATCAGCGCCGCCCCGGCCACCGCCAGGACCGCCCCAGCCCAAGCCCCCCAAGCCGGGTGGCGGCGGTACACGACCCAAAGCAACGGCAGCAGCAAGATGGGCGTGAGCGACGAAAAAATGCCCACCAGATTGGCCTGTCCGGTTTTCAGCGCTTGAGACACCAAGGTCATGCCCAAGGCCATCGCCACCGCCGCACTGGCCCAAGTGTTGAACAGGGTTTTAAAGTTGAGCGGGCTTTGCACGTGCGCCACACGCGCCCCGGCCCACAACAAAGCCAGATGCGCCAAAAAACTGGCTGATGTGCGTACAGCTGACGCTGCCACCGCGTCCACACCCGCCACCATCAAGGGCTTGATCATCAAGGTGGCTGCAGAATGGCAAACAGCGGCCAGCAGGCCCAGCAAGACGCCAGTCATCAAGGTGCCGCGCGTGTTTTCCCAGTCATGGGTCTCGCTCTCGCGGCGGCCCCAGACAATGGCCACCATCACGCCCGAGACCAGCAAACCACCGCCCACCAAGGTCCAGCCCCACAAGGTCTCCCCCAGAAACAACCAGGCCAGCAAGGTGGAGAAAATGGCGTGTGTGGCAAACAGCACCCCGCTGCGCCGAGGCCCCAACCGGTTCATGCAGGCAAACAGCGCCGTGTCGCCGATGAAAATGCCAATCAGACCTGACAGCGCCAGCAAGCCGATGCTCGCCCCATCGAGGCTGCGCCACTGCCCTGTGAACAGCACCAAGGCCCAGAGCAGGGTCAGCGCAAAAAACAAACGCCAGCGGGTGAAGGCAAAGGCGCCCATCTGGCTGGAGGCCGCTGCAGAAAACAAGCTGCCCACCGCCCAAGACAAGGCGGCCAGCGCTGCCAAAAGTTCGGCCTGCACAGCGCCGCAGGCCTCAGCTGCCCGCCAGCTTCATGCGGTTGACCAAAATGGAGCCCGTGGTTTTGGCGCCCATGTTGTAAGTGTCTGAACCTACCGCCTCGATGCCCATGAACATGTCTTTGAGGTTGCCCGCGATGGTGATCTCGTGCACCGGATAGGCGATCTGGCCGTTTTCGACCCAAAAGCCACTGGCACCGCGTGAATAGTCACCCGTCACGTAATTCACGCCCTGCCCCATCAACTCGATCACAAACAAGCCCGTGCCCAGCTTTTGCAGCATGGCGTCCAGGTCGTCGGTGGACTGCGTCAGGCGCGAAGTCAACGTCAAGTTGTGCGAGCCACCCGAGTTACCGGTGGTCTTCATGCCCAGCTTGCGGGCCGAGTAGCTGCTCAAAAAGTAGCCCTCGACACGGCCACCCTTGACCACTTGGCGGCGCACCGAGCGCACGCCCTCATCGTCAAACGGCGAACTGCCCTTGCCACGCAGCAGGTGCGGGTCTTCTTCGATGTCGATGTGTTTGGGAAATACTTTTTTGCCGAGCGAGTCCAGCAAAAAGCTGCTCTTGCGGTACAGCGCCCCGCCGCTCACGGCCTGCACAAAACCGCCCAGCAAACCTGCAGCCACGGGCGACTCGAACAGCACTGGGCACTCGGTCGTGGCGATTTTGCGAGCCCCCAGGCGCGACAAGGCACGTTCGGCGGCATAACGGCCCACCGCTTCGGGCGAGGCCATTTCATCGGCCGAGCGCATCGAGGTGTACCAAGCGTCACGCTGCATCTCGGCGTTGCGGCCCGGCAATTTGGCAATCGGCGCCACCGAAATGCTGTGGCGCGAGCTGGCGTAGCCGCCCCTAAAACCGTGGGTGTGGGCGCTGAAAAAATGGCTTTGCTGGGCCGACACGGCCGCGCCGTCGCTGTTGGTGATGCGGCGGCTGGTTTTGAGCGCTGCGGCTTCGCACTGCAAGGCCAGCTTGGCGGCTTCTTCACTGTTGATGGTCCAGGGGTGAAACAAATCCAGGTCACGGTGGTTCGTTTCGATGTCGGCTTCGTCAGGCAGCCCGGCGGTCGGGTCTTCAGCGGTGAAGCGGGCGATGTCATAAGCCGCTTGCACGGTGCGCTCAATGGCTGCTTTGGAGAAATCCGAAGTGCTGGCATTGCCCCGGCGGTGGCCCACGTACACGGTCACGCCCAGCGACTTGTCGCGGTTGCGCTCAACGTTCTCCAGCTCCCCCTTGCGCACGCTGACCGACAGGCCGCAACCTTCAGACGCTTCGGCACCCGCGTTGGTAGCGCCCAGTTTTTTGGCGTGCTTCAAGGCAGCGTCGACCAGCGCTTCAAAATGGCCACGCGAGTAGCTGAAGCCGTCGTGGGCTTGCCCGTTGGAGGCGTTGGCAGAGGCGTTTTTTTTCACGGAGCTTTTCACAGAAATTTTCACGAAGAGGGTCTCGAAAAAAATGGCGGGCGCTGGGCCCGCAGTGGCCGCTATGATACTTGCCACCCAGCCCCTGCGCTGCCTCAGAGAACAAGTTCCCCCACCCCTGTCCCGCAAACCCAAAAAAGGCTATTTCGTCCGTGGTCAGTTTGTTGCTGAAGGCAGCGAACTCGACCTGGAATACAAGCGCGAGCTCAAAGGTGGACT
>CANHUM010000257.1 GCA_947463845.1 Comamonadaceae bacterium | reverse complement strand
GACCATGCGCACGGTGTTGTGGTCGATCAACTCTACGCGGGCAATCGGCACGCCCAGCTGGATGGTCTGGATGACGGTGTGCACCGCCGCCTCGATGCTGGGGAAGGAGCAAATGGCGGCCGAGATGGCCTCGGGCAAGGGGTACAGGCGCACGGTGATTTCGGTGATCACGCCCAGAGTGCCCTCGCTGCCCACCATCAGGCGGGTCAGGTCGTAACCTGCACTCGACTTTTTGGCTCGGGTGCCGGTGCGGATGATCTCACCCGACGAGGTGACCACCTCCATGGCCAGCACGTTTTCGCGCATGGTGCCGTAACGTACGGCGTTGGTGCCGCTGGCGCGTGTGGCGCTCATACCGCCAATGGTCGCGTCGGCGCCGGGGTCGATCGGAAAGAACAAACCGGTTGATTTGATTTCTTCATTGAGTTGCTTGCGTGTCACGCCCGGCTGCACCGTCACCGTCAGGTCTTCGGCGTTGATGGACAGCACCTTGTTCATGCGCGTCAGGTCAATGCTGATGCCGCCTTGCACCGCCAGCAAATGGCCTTCAAGAGATGAACCCACGCCAAAGGGAATGACAGGCACCTTGTGCTCGGCGCACAGTTTCACCGCATCGGCCACGTCCTGGGTATTTTCGGCAAACACCACCGCAGCCGGGGGCGGTACATGCGTGAAGGCCGACTCATCACGGCCGTGCTGCTCGCGCACCACCAGTGCGGTCGAGCAGTTGGTACCAAAGCGGTCTTTCAGCGCCGTTAAAAACGCTTCGGGCACCGCACGTTGTGCGATTTCGGGGGCCAGGTGGGCGGCTGGGGTGGGGGCGTTCATGGAGTCTCCGGTGGGGGCGGGTCAAGTCCGCCAGACATCTGAGACTGCAGTTTACGCCGCCATGGCGGGTCTTGCTGTCCTTTGTCAGACAAGCCAAGGGGACTTGCCCGACAATGGAAGGTCTTGGCAGGCCCTCGACCCTGTGGGCGACTTTCCTGAACCTGCACATTTGAGCGAAGAAAAAAGAGAGCAACACCATGGGCAACCGACTCACACAAATCGCCACCCGCACCGGCGATAACGGCACCACCGGCCTGGGCAACAACCAGCGCGTGTCCAAAAACAGCTTGCGCGTGCATGCCATGGGCGAGGTGGATGAGCTCAACTCCCACATCGGGGTGTTGTTGTGCGAGGACATGCCGACCGATGTGCGCGAGGTGCTGGTCGAGGTGCAGCACCAGCTCTTCAACCTGGGCGGTGAGCTGTCGATTCCCGGTTTTGAATTGCTGAAAGTTGAAGCCGTGGCGGCACTGGATGGGGCCCTCGAAACCTACAACGCGCAACTGCCCAAGCTGGAAGAGTTCATCTTGCCCGCAGGCACTCGCGGCGCGTCGCAAGCCCATGTGTGCCGCACTGTGGCCCGCCGTGCTGAGCGCGCCTGTGTGGCCTTGGGCAACGAAGAGGCCATCAACGAAACCCCGCGCCAATACCTCAACCGCCTGTCTGACCTGATGTTTGTGCTGGCCCGCGTGCTCAACCGCATGAACGGTGGGGACGATGTGTACTGGAAGAGTCAACGCATGGCCAAGGACTCTGTCGCCTAAGTGCATGTTTTCAGGGTTTTCGGCGTGACAGTGCGACGCGCCCACTGCTACGCTGTTTCGCATGACTACAGATTCAACTGTTGCGGCCACTGCGCCGCATCTTCCCCAGATCCGGCTCTATCAAAACTGGCTGCGCGATGAACGTGGCTTGAGTTTTCCCACTTACCATGCGCTTTGGCGCTGGTCGGTCACCGAGCTGGACGCTTTTTGGCAAAGCATCTGGGATTACTTCGATTTCCAGTCGCCCACGCCGCACACGGCGGTATTGGCCAACAACGTCATGCCCGGTGCCAAGTGGTTTCCCGGCGCCCAAACCAATTACGCGCACCAGGTGCTGCGGCATGTGCAGCCTGCGCACGCCGCGGGCTTTCTGGCGGTCATCAGCCACAACGAAAAAGGCCTGCGCCGCGAGATGAGCTGGCCCGAGCTGCGCCGTCAGGTAGCGGCCATGGCGCTGCACCTGCAAGCGCAGGGCGTGCAACCAGGAGACCGGGTGGCTGCCTATTTGCCCAACATTCCCGAAGCCATGGTGGCGTTTTTGGCCACCGCCAGCGTGGGCGGTGTCTGGAGCATTTGCGCCCCGGACATGGGCACCAACGCTGTGCTCGACCGTTTCAAACAGATCGAGCCCAAGGTGCTGATTGCGGTGGATGGGGTGAGCTATGGCGGGCGCGACTTTGATCGCATGGGCGTGGTGCAGGAATTGCGCGACGCGCTGCCCAGCGTGCAGCACGTCATCGTGCACGACAACCTGGGCACACTCGATCTGACCAACTGCGACGTGGGAGCCAGCGTGCAGATGTCGGCCATCACGGCACGCGATGACGCTGATGTGCAGGCCTTCGAGCCGATGTGGCTGCCCTTTGACCACCCGCTGTGGATCGTTTATTCAAGCGGCACCACAGGCCTGCCCAAGCCCATCGTGCATGGCCATGGCGGCACGGTGATCGTGGCGCTGGCGAACAAGATTTTGCACAACGACATTGGCTGCAGCTACCACCCTAACAGCTGGGGCGAGCGCTTTCACTGGTACAGCTCGACCGGTTGGGTGATGTGGAATGCGCAGGTGGCGGGGTTGCTCAATGGCGTGACCTGCGTCATCTACGACGGCAACCCTGGCGGCAGCAAGGAGCGTCCGGACTGGGGCATTTTGTGGCGCATGGCGGCGCAGGAAAAGGTCACGTTTTTTGGCGCGGGTGCGGCTTATTTTGCCAACTGCCACAAAGCCGAGCTGGACATTTCGCGCTGCGGTGACTTGTCGCGGGTGCGTGCTTTGGGCACCACCGGTTCGCCTCTGTCGGCCGATACGCAAACCTGGGGTGTGGAGCAGTTCAAGGCCATCGGTACCGACATTTGGTGGTGCAACATCTCGGGCGGCACCGACTTTGCGGGCGCTTTTGTGGGCGGCCACCGCGAGCTGCCGCAAGAGCCCGGCGTGATGCAGTGCCGTGAATT
>CANHUM010000256.1 GCA_947463845.1 Comamonadaceae bacterium | reverse complement strand
GGCAACACTGGTTTGACGCACCAGATCGCCTGGCCGTGGGCTTGTGGTCTCAGGCTCAGACACATGGCGCTGCAAATGCGTCGTCAACTGTTGTCGGGTGGCGCTGAGGCTCTCGAAGTCACGGCTCCAACCGCTCATTTCCAGCTTGCCAGACTCGATTTGTAGACTCGACAAGCGCCAGGAAATGCCGATGGCTTCACTTCGCAAGGCCTCGTTCAAAGCGGCCCATGCTTGATGCTGCTCGTTGATTCCACTGAGGTGCTGGACTTGTTGCCGTTTTTTTTCGATGGCCACCCCTTGTTGTTGCGCATGCTTGAGTTGTTGGTTCCGTTCTTTCCACTGGGCTTGCAGCTGCGCATGCTGCGAAAGCCACTGCTTCAACGCACTTTCGACACCTTGCACCGTGGCCCACGCCATCCCTAGACCGACCCACAAACCTGCCAGAGCCGTGAGGACCCGGTGCTTCCTGCGACGCTGCTGGCGCAGTGCAGGGTAGTTCAGCAAATTCCAGGACATGCTCATACCCAGGCTTTCAAAGCCAGTCCCACCGCCGCCAGTCGAGGACCGATGGGGGTTTGCATCGCATCATGAAGGGCCTGGTCGAACACCCCTGACACGCCCCATGTGGCTTCGGATGCCTCCATGTCGCTCAACATAGAGAGATCAAATTGCCAGTCCTGTACAGGCTGCGTCAATACACTCGACAGCCCCCCACACAAACAAGCGGCGGCACGCCGAGCGGCCTGGTGCACAGGCTCGACACTGGCCAATTGCCAGCCCGATTGCCGCACACACCGGTGGAAAAGATCGACCCAGTCTTTGTGACAGGCGACCCAATGCAACTGATGAGGCTGGCCATCTGACTGCATGGCGGCTTGCCAGTCAAAGCTGACCTGATGCGGCTCGAGGCCCAATGCGCGAGCAGCCTCCAGCTGTACTTCAGCCTCCAGGTCTGCGGACCTCAAGTCCAAGGGCATGGCCATCACACCGCTGACGACATGGTCCATGGCCAATCCCATGTTGACGCGACGGCGGCCTTCAAACGCACCACGAGCGATGATGCTTTGACGCAAGCCCTGCGACAACGCTGTGAGACCCTGATCGTCCTGCGGCACAGTCAGGTGCTGGGGGGTGTGCAGCTTCAAGAAAGGGGGCGTATCCCGGCTCAGACCGGCCAGAAACCAACCCTCCAGTTCAGGCGCCAGACCCCAAGCCAGCGTGGTCGATCGCTTGAGCATCCGTGGCTGGAGCCACGACACAAACCGCATGCTTTACCCCCTGGAGTCATCCCGACAGACCGATCCTGAAAGGTTTTGTAACATAAATCCCAGTTTTTGTTTTATTTTTTTAAAACCATTTAGCTCAATTTAAAGGGCGCAGACTGCAAGCAATGCGTCTGCTTTTTTATAATGTGGTGCGGGTTGTGCCTTGCAGCCTGAACCCTACCCACCACCTATGCCCGCCCAAGACAAGCCCAAGTCGCCTCAAGCCCCTGGTACCAACACCGCCACATCGAGGGTCTGGCTGGAGGCACTGTTGAAAGTGGCACTCTGGATGGTCGGACTCATGGCAGCAGGTTTGGCCTGCTTGTTGATGGTGGTGGGCGTGGCCATGGTGATGGCCTATCCCAATTTGCCCGACATCTCCGATTTGGCGGACTACAAACCCAAATTGCCCTTGCGGGTTTTCACGGCCGACGGCCAGCTGATGGGGGAGTTCGGCGAAGAACGCCGAAATCTCACACCCATCCAGGACATCCCACAGGTCATGAAGGACGCGGTCTTGTCCATCGAAGACAACCGCTTCTACCAGCACGGTGGCGTGGACTATCTGGGCATCTTGCGAGCGGGTATTGCCAACATCGGCCGCGTCAAAAGCCAAGGCGCCTCCACCATCACCATGCAGGTGGCACGCAATGTTTACCTGTCTTCCGAAAAAACCTACACGCGCAAGATCTATGAGATTTTGTTGACTTACAAGCTCGAACACCTGCTGACCAAAGACCAGATTCTGGAGATCTACATGAACCAGATCTTCCTGGGCAACAGGGCCTATGGTTTTGCATCGGCTGCCGAAGCCTATTTCGGCAAAGCCCTCAAGGACATCACCATCGCCGAAGCGGCCATGCTGGCGGGTCTGCCCAAAGCGCCTTCAGCATTCAACCCTTTCGCCAATCCCAAACGTGCCCGTTCACGCCAGCTCTACATCATCGAACGGATGCAAGACAACGGCTACATCACGGCCAAACAGGCCCTTGCGGCCAAAGCAGAACCCTTGCGTCTGCGGTCTGCCGCTGACAAGAAAAATCTGCATGCTGAATTTGTGGCGGAAACCGTGCGCCAGATGGTGTTTGCCCAGTACGGTGCCGAGACCTATACCCGCGGACTGAACGTCTACACCACGGTGCAATCGGCCGAGCAAATGGCCGCCTACCAAGCCTTGCGCCAAGGCATCATGGACTATGAGCGCCGGCAGGTTTACCGGGGCCCGGAAAAATTCATCCAGTTGCCCAGCGACCCCAAACAAGCCGAAGACGCCATCGATGAAGCCCTGGAAGACCATCCGGACAACGGGGACGTGATGTCAGCCGTGGTGCTGCAAGCATCGCCCACCAAAGTGGTGGTGGTCAGGCAAAACAGCGAACAGATCACCATCACGGGTTCGGGCCTGGCCCCTGCCCAGTCCGGCCTGTCTGACAAAGCCCCTTCGGCCAAGCAAATCCGCAAAGGTGCCGTGATCCGGATTGTTCAGTCGGCCAATGGCCAATGGGAAATCACGCAACTGCCCGAAGTGGAAGGCGGCTTGGTGGCCATGACCCCCCAAACCGGCGCCATCCGGGCCCTGGTGGGTGGATTTGACTTTGCCAAGAACAAGTTCAACCACGTCACCCAAGCCTGGCGGCAGCCAGGGTCCAGCTTCAAACCCTTCATCTATTCGGCCTCGCTGGAAGTGGGTCTCAACCCGGCCACCATGATCAACGACTCGCCGCTGTTCTTTGACGGCGGCGTGACCGGTGGGCAGCCGTGGGAGCCCAAAAACTACGACGGCAAGTT
>CANHUM010000255.1 GCA_947463845.1 Comamonadaceae bacterium | reverse complement strand
TCTGCCATAGCCCAGCGAGCAGGTATTTCGCGGGAGAGTCTGATCCGTTCACTGGGGTCTAAAGGTAACCCAACGGTCAAGGCACTGTTAGCCATCTTAAGCGCCTCGGGGCTACGCCTGACAGTGTCACCGAGAACGGCGTAGAAGGGCCTAAATCAACGCGCAGGGGGCTTTTTGTTCAGCCCGAAGGGCAACGGCACTGGGTCTTGTTAAGCAGCAACCATAGGGTACGTAACACTAGAACACAACTGGAGTAAGACTGCGCATTGATGATCAGCACAGGTATGCTTGGTCCCGGCTACTGTAGGTACGAGGCATTGCTAACGCACACTTTGTTCTCCGGCAACAACTCACCACCTTTGTAGCGCGTTTCCTGAATACTGAAGTTAGACCAGCAGCGTACATGCGCTGGACTGGGTGAACATCTGGAAAGTCTACACAGGGTAGAGTTTCTGTCATCCAAACTCCGGGTCGATGCCCAAAACCGAAAGCAACTCAGCCGGCCTGCATATGATTGCGGACAATAGAGCTGCCTCGATGCTTGGGTGGCTTATCCAACTAGGGTGCTCTTGAAGGCAGGCAACAATCTTTTTGGCGGCTGCAAAGCGTTTGAAGCGGGGAACTGATTCAACGTGCACCAAACCAAATAGGCTGCCAACTTCCATGTGGTGGTTTTTTTTCATGATTGCCCAGTCTGGTTTGTAGCCTACAACGCTGGCCCCAGTCATCCGGCCATCGCGAAGTGGCAAAAGTAGGACGTGCATGTGCGGATTGGCCTCATCATGGTGGATGACGGCGCTGAGGACAGGGCAAGCGTAATAGTCTCGAATCCACTCCAAGGTTTGCTCAAAGAAGGCGTCTGTATCGATGGCGATGTTGACGGGCAACGAGACTATGACCTCCACGGCAAAGACACCGTTCGAGCGCAGTTTTTTCCCTGTGGATTCTTTGACTAGTTCCACGGTATCGCGGGTTATTTTGAGGGGATCACTTTCCCCAGCGAGAACGATGTTCAAGCCCTTTCGAGCTGGATTGATGTGGCTCTCAATCTCGACTTCACGCGCGATAAGTCGAAGGTTGTGTTTGAGCGAGTCCCTCAGGATTTCAGGGCTCTTGATTTTTCCAATGTGGATGAGTGCACTGTGCATGTTGACCTCTTGCTGTTAGATGAGGTCAATTTGAAAATCTAGATGGCGTGTTTACTCCCCCCTTTAATTCGCTATTTCTAGCCTTGTTTGGAGTTTTTTTCTAGCGTCAGACGGGAAAAGGACCAGTATTCTTCGAGGTGTTTATGGATGCGTCCAATACCCTCTCGACCCATGACATCGATGGCAAACGAGCAGAAAGCTGAATCAGGGTCAAGTTTGTGATTCAGGGTTGGCGCGACACCAAAGCCACGAAACCATGCCCTGTATAAAGCGGCAATCAGTACATGTCGCGCTGCAGTTTGGTCATACCGACCTCGTGCGGTGCTGTGTGAAGAAGTTGGTTTTTTGATGGTCTTGCCGGATGCGCCGTAGTAGCTACGCACATGGTTTTCTCGAAATGCAGCGAGCCCAGCAGTAATGGTCACAAAAACGAACTGGCGCTTGGCAAGAGGAAAGTTAGCGTTGTGTATGCAATCGCGAAGGGCTTGTTCTGAAATTGGCATGCCGCATTGCACAGCCATCACCATCACTTGTCAAATTTGTCCCAGACCAGACCCCACCCACCCCGGGGAGGGCCAAATTGGGTTTGGGACTCCACCAGTTACCTTCACACGATTCTGGACGGACGGCCAGTAGGTGATAACGTTTTCACCCCACCAGCAACACCGCCGCCTCGGGCACACCCACCACCAAGACCTCGATGCCATACCACCCTAGGTGACATTCACCGCCTCTACCGCCACCCCCATCTCCAAGACCCGCGCCAAACAGTCCCGAGCCGTCGCACTGCTGGGGTAATCCAGCACCATCATTCGGGCGGCGATCTCGGCGCTGATCCGGTTGCCTGAGTCGATCAGTTGCAACGTTAGCCTGCGACTCGATCTCGGCAAATTTTTGCCGTTCTGGCCCGTTGTAGCCTGCAAACAGATTGGCACCGAATGTGCTTTCTTTGCCGGTATCCTCATTTGGAGCCGACATGAGCGTCATTTCTTCCGTCAACAACCCGGCAATAGGCTACGTTGCACCTATTGCCGTCGACAGCCCGACAGTTTCAAGCAGCTTTGGCCAAACGCTGGCCGTGGCCCAAGCCCCCAAGTCGTGGCTGACCACGGCAGAGACATCACAGGCGCACAGACCGAACGTCAAAGAATTCATGGACCGCTCTGGGGCCCCGTTTCTGGATGCGTCGGAGTTGATCTATGGGGTGGTCGGCTCCAACACCGATGTGCGCGACTGGGCTTCAATCATGGCCAGCCAAGACCCCATCAGCGCCGCACGGCAAGCCACCGGCCAAATGTATGGGCGCACAGACATCACACCTCGCACCGATGCCCACTACATGGGGGCATCCGACACCTTGGCCAGAGAAGGCAACTTTGCCGTACGGCTGCTCAAGGACGAATTGAACCAAGTGAAAGACCAAGGCCTGAAACTCATTGACGCTCAGGGACTGCTCTTGCGCGATGCTGGCAGCAGCCCAGAAACCATTGCCCGCAATGCATGGCTCTTTGGTTTTGACACACAGCCACTGGCCAAACTGGCGCAAGCAGCCGCCACCGTTTCAGCAGACTTGGGCAAAGCCGTTGCACAAGCCAGCACCATGGTGCCCAGTGTCATAAAAGCAATAACTGCCAGCGATACCCCAGTCTTGACCATGGCGGCAGAAAACATCAGTTTGCTCGGTTTGACTGGATTGAATGCGCAAAGCACACCGCCTGCCAAAGCCGAACCTGTCGTCACAGCGCAAAAAGACAATCAGGCGACCAGCCCATCGCTGGAGCAGGTTCTGCAAGATGCGGCAGCCAAGGCGTTTGGCTACCTCGACAGCAGCGCCTACTTGAGCAGCCTTTTCAAGGCATAAAAAGCCCCGGATCAGCGAGGCTGCGTCACGCGATCTGAAGCGCCTTCAGG
>CANHUM010000254.1 GCA_947463845.1 Comamonadaceae bacterium | reverse complement strand
TCAATTCGGTGTCTGCTGCCAGCACACCCAAACCACCCACCGTGAACGTGCCGTTGTCCAGCAAGTCGGTGAATGTCTTGCGGGCAGTCGTGTCCGGTGCTTGCCCCACCACATTGGTGTAGAGCAGGTCGACCACTTGCGCAGAGGAGGCATTGGCACCAAGGCGAGCGTTGATGGCCAATTCCATCAGGCTGGGATAGCTGTAATTGAGTTCATCCACAAAATGCAGGCCAATGCCAACGAAGGATTTGTTGGCCACGGAGTCTTTACCGAACACAGCGCCGAGGGTTTTAGCGGTCATGCCTGCATGACCCTCCAAGTCAAGGGCCAGGGCCTGGTCTTTGAACACCAGCCGCTCCATGCCCACCAGCACATCCCGGCTGCCGTCTGTCGTGTCGTGCAACACCCATCCGGTCGCCGTCTGGCTCAAGCGGCAGGCGGCGCGCGGCGCGTCGTAGACAGCGGTGTCGATCCCTGCCTGGCCCCGCAGCAGATCGTTGCCGGCCCCGCCCTGAAGAACGTTGTCGCTGCTGTTGCCGATCAACTCGTCATCGCCCCGACCACCGATGGCGTTCTCGATCACCGTTCCCCAGGCCAGCGCCAGGTTGTCCGTCCCGTCATACAGGCGCTGCAGGTCTGGGGTGCTGTTCCAGTTGAGCTGGCTGTACTGACTCCAGTTGGATCGCATCCGCAAGGACGAATAGGCACCCTCGTTCAGGTCGATGCGGCAAGCTTCGGCAAAACCCACTGCACTCAGGGTGTCCACGCCCCCAGCATCCCACACCGTCTGGTAGAAGGGCTTGAGAGGATCAAAGGTGTAGACATCGTCGCCCGTGCGGTAGGTGGTGTTGGCGCCATACAGGTACTGGATGGCCAGCATGTCCCCCACCATCGGGGTGGAGGGCCGCACCGGGTTGGCCGTCCAGGTGTGTGAGCCGTCCGAATTGGCCTTGACGTCGACCCACAGCAAGTCCTGCGGATCTTCGTAGGACATCACACTGAAAGTGCGCACATCCTTACCAGCGGGCAATTTGTGGCGCCCCTCAAAGGGGTGCTTGAGCCCCAACGAGTGTCCGACCTCGTGCAGCAGGCAAAAATAATTGAAGGAGCCCATCGCCCAGCTTTGCGCACCACTGGCGGTGTCCCTTGAGAGCCACACATCCCCCGCACTGGGCCAGTAGTCATCGGGAAAGTTCGACCAACCCCAGGCTGCGCCTCCTGATGCCATGACAGTGGTGGCCGAAGTCCAGGCCACCCGGATGTCTCCGACCTTCACGGGCGTTTCCGTCACCTGGCTGAACTGCAAGCGGGCCACGCTGGCCCATGCATCCAGGACCCGGACAAAAGCCTCCTGCTGGAGAGGATTGAGTCCACCGCGAGCAGATGCACCCGGCTCGTTGAGCGTCGAATAGGCTTGGCCCGCAGGCCCCGCAAAGACAGCTTGCTGCCCCTGCGACCACGGAAAACTGTAGGTCAGCGCCGTCCAAGCCGTCTGAGCGTTGCCCCACCTGACCGGCAGATCGGGCAACAAGCCCGCGATGGCCGTAGCCTGTGCATGGCCTGCAAAGGGCAGGAGCACGAAAGAGACGGATGCGGAGAGGTCAGGCGCAGACATGTTGGCATTGGGCGACCGCAGTCAAAACCCACCTGGCGTGAGTTCATAGGTCGAAATTGAGTTTACCTCCAAGGTTTAACGTGCGGCCTTCATGGGTTCGCACAGTGCCTATCGTGGCGTACCCACCTGGGTAGCCGACTTGTTGTGAATATTGACCGTATCCACACCACAGCAAACATGGGGACCAAGATCAGCTTAGCTTGCTGAGCATGGTGTCCAAGACCTCTTGATTTACAGCGGTTGTTGCACTTTGTTCTATTGCGTTGGGAAACTGAGGCTCGGGAGATGGATCGACGACCAGCCCATACAAACGCTTGAGGGCCAGGACAAAGGCATTGTCTTCAGGAACAGCGCCGCTTCGCACCACGGAAAAGGGGTCAAATTCTGCCGCTTGGTCGGCAATGCTGGCGGACACGTTGCTGGTTTTTTCCGCGCCCAGGGCGGATAGAGCGCTCAAGGTATCCCTAAACGGCAGTGCCATCTCATTTGTCACAGCAGCTTTGCTGCTGAGCGTATCGTGCAGCGCATTGGGAGCGCCCGTGTTGATGGATCCCTGAGCCATGCCACGCATGCGCTCCAGGGCGAGGCCAAAGCCATTGCTTTCAGAAACAACCACCGGATGGCGGTTCAGGGTGTCATTGAGGGTATTGGCAAAGCCAGCATTCAAGGCGATGGGCATAAGGACTCCTTTGCATCCAGACACGCAAAAAAGGTGCCCGGCCAAATCTTGCCGTCCGCCGTCTCACCCCACCTGCAGCACCGCTGCCCTCGCCTGCGGCATCACCACCCCCATCTCCAAGACCCGCGCCAAACAGTCCCGAGCCGTTGCACTGCTGGGGTAGTCCTGCACCATCATTCGGGCAGCTATCTCGGCGCTGATGCGGTTGCCTGAGTCGATCAGTTGCAGCAATGCCTGCACCGCCTCGGGCGTGGGTTCGTTGAGTTCTTGCTCATATACCGCCAAGCGTGCGGCATCAAAGCCTTGTGCATGCATCTGCGCCAACACTTGTCGAGCGCTGACCAAATCACCGCAGCGCTGGTGGGCGATGATCAAACACACGCAGGGCTCAAAAGCAGCAGGCAAGGCAGCCACGGCCTTGCTCAGGTAAGGAATGGCTTGTTGGGGAGAGCGTCCCTCCAGCAAGAGCACACCCAACTCCAGATTGATCTGCGGGTGCTGAGCCAAACTGACCAGCAAGCCACGGTAAAGCTTGACAGCGGCATCCAACTGACCGCGCTGCACGCAGGTTCGGGCTCGGGTCAGGGATTTGGATTTAAGCGATCTGCAAGGCCTTGAGGATGGGCAACTGCTTGTCCGCAAAGGTCTGAGCCTGAGTTGTCAATTCTGCCAAGTTGTCTTCAGCTGTATCCAGCGACTTTCCTTCCTTGAGCAGGCGCTGACCCTGTGCCGAAAGGATGGCCCAAGTGTCTTTGGCCCAATCGGCGGGTTGCTT
>CANHUM010000253.1 GCA_947463845.1 Comamonadaceae bacterium | reverse complement strand
GTCAAGATTGTCGTGGTGGCCCATGGTTTGGGCATTGACTTTTTGCTGGACGGTGCCACCAACCAGATGGACCAGCCTTTTGCTGGCGGCGTGAGCGATTTGGTCAGCAAGGGTGTTGAGTTTCGCGTTTGCAACAACACCTTGGTGGCTCGCAAAATCTCTGCCGATAAATTGTTGATGGAAGCCAAAGTGGTGCCAGCGGGTGTGGCCGAGGTGGCGACATTGCAGGCCAAACAAGGCTTTGTTTATTTGCGTCCCTGAACCGGCTGGTAGATACCTGCTGAGAATTGTTTTTTTCGAGGAAAAACCATGAAGATGAAACACATATTGACGGCAGCCGCTTTGGTTGCTGCGTCCGGTCTGGTGCAAGCCCAGATTGACCCATTGCAGGCGCGCAGTCTGGCAGCATCCTGTGCTGCCTGCCATGGCACCGATGGACGCGCCCAGCCAGGAGGCATGGTCTCGCTGGCGGGGTCCAACAAGAACGACATGATCAAGAAAATGCAAGACTACAAGGCCGGTCGTATCCCAGCGGCCACCATCATGCACCAGCTCGCCAAAGGTTATACAGACGAGCAAATCGAGGCCATCGCTGGCTATTTCGCTGCCCAAAAACGATAAGGAAAACAGCCATGCAACGTCGTCATTTTTTGCAAACCGGCTCCGCTTTGGGTGCCATGGGATTGGTTTCGGGTTGTGCCACCATCGGTGGCGGCAGTGGCCCCAAAGTGGTGGTCATTGGCGGAGGGTATTCGGGTGCCACGGCAGCCAAATACCTGCGCATGTGGTCTGACCACAAAATCCAAGTCACCCTGGTCGAGCCCAACAACGCCTTCATCTCGTGCCCCATCTCCAATCTGGTGATCGGTGGCAGCAAGACCATCGCGGACATCACCACTCCTTATGACAACCTGACCAAGCGTCACGGCGTCAAGGTGATCAAGGACCGTGTCAACACCATCGATGCTGACAAGCGCATCGTCAAACTGGCGGGCGGTACCGAGTTGACTTATGACCGTCTGATCGTCTCTCCTGGCGTGGACTTCATGTGGGAAACCTTGCCCGGCATGAACCGCGCAGGCGCCAAAGAGCAAGTGATGCACGCCTGGAAAGCGGGCGAGCAAACGCTGACGCTGCGCAAACAACTCGAAGCCATGCCCGATGGCGGCGTCTTTGCCATGTCCATTCCCTTGGCCCCGTACCGTTGCCCTCCCGGCCCTTACGAGCGTGCCTGCCAAGTGGCCGACTACTTCACCAAAGCCAAGCCCAAGAGCAAGGTGCTCATTTTGGATGCCAACGATGACGTGACTTCCAAAGGTGCGCTGTTCAAGAAGGCCTGGTCTGACCGCTACAAGGGCATCATCGAGTACCGTGGCAAACACAACGTGACCGATGTGGATGTGGCCAACAAGACCTTGAAGTTCGAGTTCAACGAAGACGTCAAGGCCAGCGTGTTGAACGTGATCCCGAGCATGCGTGCAGGTGATGTGGCCGTCAACGCCGGACTCGCCACAGCCAACAAGCGCTGGTGCGAGGTGGACTTCCTGACCTTCGAATCCAAAGCGGCCAAAAACGTGCACGTGTTGGGTGATTCGATCCAGATTGCGCCCGGCATGCCCAAGTCAGGTCACATGGCCAACCAGCACGGCAAGACCTGCGCTGCAGCAGTGGTGGCCTTGTTGATGGGCAAACAAGTCAACAACATGCCGGTCTACAACAATACCTGCTACAGCTTTGTCAGCAGCAAAGACGTGGTCCATGTGGCCAGCGTCCACCGTTATGACGCTGAAAAGAAGACCATGCTGACGGTGCCTGGTTCAGGTGGCGTCTCCAGTGTCGCCAGCGAGCTCGAAGGTGTTTATGCCTTGTCTTGGGCGCAAAACATCTGGGCCGACACGCTGGCCTGATGCTTTAACCTTCACCCCCAAACGCCGCAGTCTTGGACTTGCGGCGTTTTTTTTGGGGCGTGGTTTACATGGCCCAACCCATGCTGCGGTGAATGCGCCAAGAAATGCCAGCGCCCAGCCATATGGCGATCAGGGTCAGCCAGGCGGTCAGCGAAAAGATGGAACCCCCGGTCATGCCTGCACCCACTGTGCAGCCGCCCGCCAGCACAGCCCCAAAGCCCATGAGCACGGCACCCGTGAGGTAGTGGCCCAGCTTGTTTTCGGTTTTGAAGCCTTCGAATTTGAAATCTCCGCCCACCAAGGCGCCGAGCAAAGAGCCGATAAAGGTGGCCGGCAGCAAACCGGCATCGAAGGCCAGGCTGGGCGATGTGGCACTCGATAAAACCCGCATCAACATTTCAGCCGATGCGCTGCTGAAGCTCAGGCTCTGGATTTGCACCGACTCAAAAGACTGAGCGGCAATGGCCTGCGTCAGACCCCAGCCCAAAGCGATGCTCAAGCCCGTGACAAGGGCGAACGCTGCCAGACCCCAACGGCGCGGGTGTGTTTTGAAGAAAAAATAGACACCTGTTGCCAAGGCCAGCACGGCCAGTAGCAGTCCTCCTGTGGCGCCCAGACCCGTCAGGTGCAACAGGTCTCTTGAAGGTCCGCCGTCCATGGGCCACCAACCCGCCAAGGCCTTGCGTGCAGGCGCCAGCCATCCGGCGATGCTTGCCTGAACGGTCACGGCAAAGACCAAGCCTGCCAACAGTGCGCGCAAATTTCCGTTGGCCGACAAAATCAGCAAACGGCTGGCACAACCGCGTGTCAGGATCATGCCCGCGCCAAAAAACAAGCCACCCAAAACAGCCCCTGAAATGCTGCCCGGCATGGCAATGTAACGTGCGTCCGAGGGCTTGAGTCCACCCATGAACACCAACAACTGCACCCCGACCAGACAGGCACCAAAAGCCAGCCACCAGACACTGAACCGGTCCCGCGCCTGACCTTCGCAGCACTCGATCACGGCAGCACGGGCGCAAAATCGGCTGCGTTGGGCGGCAAAGCCGAAAATGAAACCGACCAATGCACCCGCCAAGGCCAGTACATTGGTGTCACCCCAGGTTTCGAGCAAGCTTGCGAGATTCACAGATTTCTCCAATAATTCATTGGTTTCTTATAT
>CANHUM010000252.1 GCA_947463845.1 Comamonadaceae bacterium | reverse complement strand
ACCCTTCCGAAGTGGTGACAGCTGGTCAAGAAATCACCGCCAAGATCCTCAAGTTCGACACCGAGAAAAACCGCGTGTCCTTGGGCCTCAAGCAAATGGGCGATGACCCCTGGATGGGCGTGAACCGTCGCTACCCACAGGGCACCCGCATGTTCGGCAAGATCACCAACATCGCTGACTACGGCGCGTTTGTGGAACTTGAGCCTGGCATCGAAGGACTGGTACACGTGTCCGAGATGGACTGGACCAACAAGAACGTCGCACCGTCCAAGATTGTGGCTTTGGGCGATGAAGTCGAAGTCATGGTTCTCGAGATCGACGAAGACAAGCGCCGCATCAGCTTGGGCATGAAGCAGTGCCGTGCCAACCCTTGGCAAGAGTTCGCTCAAAACACCAAGCGCGGCGACCGCGTCAAGGGTCCGATCAAGTCGATCACCGACTTCGGCGTGTTCGTGGGCTTGGCTGCCGGCATCGACGGCCTGGTGCACTTGTCTGACCTGTCCTGGAACGAAACCGGCGAAAACGCCGTGCGCGAATTCAAAAAGGGCCAGGAAGTCGAAGCCATCGTGTTGGCTGTCGATGTCGACCGCGAGCGCATCAGCTTGGGCATCAAACAGCTCGACTCCGATCCTTTCACCACCTTTGTGTCCATCAACGACAAGGGCCAAACCGTCACTGGCAAGGTCAAGACTGTGGATGCCAAGGGCGCTGAGATCGATCTGGGCGAAGACATCGTCGGTTACCTGCGCGTTTCCGAAATCTCGCGTGACCGCGTGGAAGACGCCAGCCATGTGTTGAAAGTCGGCGACGAAGTGACCGCTGTGGTGGTGAACGTGGACCGCAAGACCCGCAACATCCAGTTGTCGATCAAAGCCAAAGACCAGGCTGACCAGCAAGAAGCCATGGCTTCCCTGTCCAGCCAGGCCAAGAGCGACAACGCTGGCACGACCAGCCTGGGCGCTTTGCTGCGCGCCAAGCTCGACAACAACTGATCCTCGTGATCTGAAGACGCTTGCTGTCTGATCGGCCTGCCCCTGTCATGGGGGCAGGCTTTTTTCAGGCCGGCGCCTGAGGCCATACAAGTCCCCGCACAAGTTGACACCATGACCCGCTCTGATCTGGTTGAAGAACTCGCCGCCCGCTTTGCGCAGCTGACCCACCGCGACGCCGAACTCGCCGTCAAGACAGTGCTCGACGCCATGAGCGACGCTCTGGTCAAAGGCCACCGCATTGAGATTCGTGGCTTTGGCAGCTTCTCCATCAACCGCCGCCCCCCTCGTCTGGGCCGCAACCCCCGCTCGGGTGAAAGCGTTCAAATCCCCGAGAAACGGGTGCCGCATTTCAAACCCGGCAAAGCACTGCGCGAGGCCGTCGACGCCAGCACATTGGCCCCAGCCCAGCCTGCACCCAAGGCCAAGGCTTGATGCCTTTGAGTTTGTCTTGCTGCTTGATTTCCTCTCAAGCGACTGCGCACCGTTAGAATGAATTCATCTTCCGAGGACGCACCATGAAACGTCTGCTCCGGCTGCTTCAATGGCTACTGAAAGCGGCTGTTTTTTTCACACTCTTTGCTTTCGCGGTGAACAACCAGCAAGAAACCCGTGTGAACTTCTTTTTCAGCACCTACTGGTCTGCACCCACCGTGCTGGTGGTCTTGTCAGCCTTCACCTTGGGTGTGGTGGTGGGCGTTTTGGGCATGGTACCCCGCTGGTGGCGTGAACGTCAGGCCGTCAAGCAAAGCATGAGCCCTGCTGCCACAACCACATCCGCGGGTGCAGCGGCGTCTGCGCCCTCTACCGAGGTGCCCCGTGGAATTTGACTTCACCTGGATTTTGTTAGGGCTGCCCATCGCTTTTGCTTTGGGTTGGCTGGCGTCACGGCTGGATTTGCGTCAAATGCGCTTGGCCAATCGCCAGGCGCCACGGGCCTATTTCAAAGGCCTGAATTACCTGCTCAATGAACAACAAGATCAAGCCATCGACGCTTTCATTGAAGCCGTCCAAAACGATCCTGACACCTCAGAACTGCACTTTGCTCTGGGCAATTTGTTCCGGCGCCGCGGTGAATACGATCGTGCTGTCAGAGTCCATGAACACCTGCTGTCTCGTGCAGACCTGAGCGTTGCTGACCGGCAAAGGGCGCAACATGGACTGGCGCTGGATTATCTGAAAGCTGGCTTGCTTGACCGCGCAGAAGAGGCGCTTCGCAAACTCGAGGGCACCTCCTATGAAGGTCAGGCGCGCATGGCCCGCATGGGTATTTATGAGCGTTCGCGGGAGTGGCCCGAAGCCACAGAAGTGGCGCGCTTGCTTGAAAAATCGGGCGAAGTGAACTTCGGTGTCCGAATGGCGCATTACCAATGTGAACAGGCCCGGGAATGGATTCAGAAAGGGGACGCGCCTGCCGCCATCGCGTTGCTGCAAACCAGCCTTCTGAGCCAGCCACAAGCGGCCAGACCCCGCATCATGTTGGGTCAGCTGTTGCTGAGCCAAGGCCAATACCGTGACGCATTCGACACCTTGGCGATCTTGTTTGAGCGCCATGACAGCGCGGCCCCTCTGGCGGCAACCAGTCTGATCAAAGCAGCGCTTTCTTGCGACATGACTTCGGCTGCGAGCAGCCTGCTCGAAGCACATTACTTGCGCCAGCCCAGCATCGATGTGCTCAACGCCATCACCGAACTGACCACCACGACCAGGCAAGTCGCAGGCGACACCCGTTCGGACGCTATGCAGCGTTACCTTCAGCACTTGCAAAAGTACCCTTCCTTGATGGCTGCCGGCCGTTGGTTGACAGGCGAACGGCCAGAGCACCCAAGCCTGCCGGAACCCGTTCTCAAGGCGCTGGAGCATGCAACCAAACCTTTGACCAGATACCGCTGTGCTGCATGTGGGTTCGAAGCCAAAGAGCATTTTTGGCATTGCCCCGGTTGCCAGGCCTGGGACAGCTATCCCCCTCGGCGCGTAGAAGAAATCTGAAAATAAATACTTTTATTTTCAAAAATCAGGGTATTCACGCTCCACTGATGACCTTCAGTTTTTGACAATGCCCCTTGCTGCCACGGTTTGCAGTT
>CANHUM010000251.1 GCA_947463845.1 Comamonadaceae bacterium | reverse complement strand
TGTCTGGATGAATTTTGGCAACCTCAAGCGCATTGGCGCCTTTGACTGAGATGGTCGTGGCCTTGACTTCTGCAAGTCCCTCTGCGTTGTCTGAGTTGCAAGTGCGGCTGGGCTACGCCTTCCGCCAAACAGGCTTGCTGCAGCAAGCGGTCACGCACCGCAGCTTCAGTGCCGACCACAACGAGCGCCTGGAATTTTTGGGTGACTCGGTGCTCAACCTCTCGGTCGCGCACCTGCTCTACGCGCAATTGGCCAGCCTGCCCGAGGGCGACCTGTCGCGTGTGCGGGCCAATCTGGTCAAGCAAGACACCCTGCATCAACTGGCCAAAAGTCTGAACCTGTCTGCTGTCATGCGTCTGGGTGAGGGCGAAATGCGTAGCCCAGCCGCACTTGCAGTTCGGACAAAGCAGAAGGACTGGCAGAGGACAAGGCCACACCCATTTCAGTCAAAAGCGCCGATGCGCTTGAGGTTGCCAAAATTCATCCAGACAAAAAAGGCTTTGCCCACGATGTTGGCATCCGGCACAAAGCCAAAGAAGCGCGAGTCGAGCGAATTGTCGCGGTTGTCGCCCATCATGAAGTAGTGACCGGCTGGCACTTTGCAAGTCACGCCCTCGACGGTGTAGTTGCAGTTTTCTCGCCCGAAGAACTGGTCAGCCCCGGGGACAAAGGCCGGGCGGTCATCGTCTTGCAGGGTGTGGTGCGGTTTGGCCCCCAGCGTTTCGCGGCGGTGCTTGTGATAGCGCATGGTGGACTCGTCAAAAAAGTCGGGCAGCACTTCGGTGGGCACGGCTTGGCCGTTGATGGTCAGGCTTTTGTTGAGGTAAGCCACTTCGTCACCGGGCAGACCCACCACGCGCTTGATGTAGTCCACGCTGGGCTTGGGGGGGTAACGGAACACCATGACGTCGCCGCGCTGCACGGGCGTGCCTTCGGTCAGCTTGGTGTTGGCCACGGGCAAGCGAATGCCGTAGTGGAATTTGTTCACCAGAATCAGATCGCCGATGTGCAATGTGGGGATCATGGAGCCGGAGGGAATCTTGAAAGGCTCGAAGAGAAACGAGCGCAACACGAACACCACCACGATGACCGGAAAGAGTCCTGCCGTCCAGTCCAGCCACCAAGGCTGCATGAGCAGCTTCTCGCGGGATTCGCGGATGTCGGTGTCAACCTTCTCGATGCCCATTTTGGACAACTCGGCGCGGCGCCGGGCGGTGTCAGCTTCGAGCTGGGCCACCGCTTTCTGGCGCTGAGGCAAGAAGACAAAGCGTTCGGCCAGCCAATACATACCGGTGACCACGGTGGCCATCAACAGCAGCAAGGCAAAGTTGCCCTCGATGAAGCCCAAATACCAGGCACCGGCGTAGCCGACAAATGCGGCCAACACCAAAGTCGTCAAAAACTGCATCAATCTTCCACCTGCAAAATCGCCAAGAAGGCCTCTTGGGGCACCTCGACCGAACCAATCTGTTTCATGCGCTTTTTACCCGCTTTTTGCTTCTCGAGCAGTTTGCGCTTGCGTGTGATGTCGCCACCGTAGCACTTGGCCAGCACGTTCTTGCGCAAGGCCTTGATGGTTTCACGGGCAATGATGTTGGCACCAATGGCGGCCTGAATGGCCACATCGAACATCTGGCGCGAAATGATCTCGCGCATCTTGGCCGCCACCGCGCGGCCCCGGTACTGCGACTGGCTGCGGTGCACGATGATGGACAAGGCATCGACCTTCTCGCCGTTGAGCATGATGTCGACCTTGACGACGTCGGAGGCACGGTACTCCTTGAACTCGTAGTCCATCGAGGCATAACCCCGACTGACCGATTTGAGCTTGTCAAAGAAGTCCAACACGATCTCGCCCAGCGGCATCTCGTAGGTCAGCATCACCTGGCGGCCGTGGTAGGCCATGTTGATCTGCACGCCGCGCTTTTGGTTGGCCAGGGTCATCACCGGGCCGACATAGTCCTGAGGCATGTACAGGTGCACGGTGACGATGGGCTCACGGATTTCCTGCAGCTTGCCCTGGTCGGGCATTTTGGAGGGGTTCTCAACCATGATGACCTCGCCATCGCCCTTGACCACCTCATAGACCACGCTGGGCGCGGTGGTGATCAGGTCTTGGTCGAACTCGCGCTCCAGGCGCTCTTGCACGATTTCCATGTGCAACAGACCCAAAAAGCCACAGCGGAAACCAAAGCCCAGCGCCTGAGACACTTCGGGCTCGTAATGCAAGGAGGCGTCGTTGAGCTTGAGCTTTTCCAGCGCGTCGCGCAGCGCGTCGTACTGGTTGGCTTCGGTCGGATAGAGCCCGGCAAACACCTGGGGCTGGATTTCCTTGAAGCCCGGCAATGCCTCGGCGGCAGGACCCAGGTTGTTGGGCAGCTTTTTTTCCAGCGTCACGGTGTCGCCCACCTTGGCCGCTTGCAACTCCTTGATGCCCGCGATGATGTAGCCCACTTCACCTGCTTTGAGCATGTCGCGGGGCTGGTTGGCGGGGGTGAACACACCCAGGCTGCCTGCTTCGTACACCGCGTTGCTGGCCATCATGCGGATGCGCTCCCCCTTGACCAATTGCCCATCCACCACGCGCACCAGCATGACCACGCCCACATAGCTGTCGAACCAGCTGTCAATGATCATGGCGCGCAGCGGCGCGTCAGGGTTGCCCTTGGGCGGCGGAATCCGGGCCACGACGGCTTCCAGGATTTCTTCGATGCCCATACCGGTTTTGGCTGAGCAGGGAATGGCGTCGGTGGCATCGATGCCGATCACGTCCTCCACTTCGGCTCGGGCGTTGTCCGGGTCGGCGTTGGGCAAGTCCATCTTGTTGAGGACTGGCACCACTTCCACACCCAGGTCCAGCGCGGTGTAACAGTTGGCCACTGTCTGGGCCTCCACACCCTGGCTCGCGTCCACCACGAGCAAAGCCCCTTCGCACGCGGACAGCGAACGCGACACTTCGTAGGAGAAGTCCACATGACCGGGTGTGTCGATCAAGTTCAGGTTGTAGACCTGGCCATCCTTGGCCTTGTATTGCAGCGCAGCAGTTTGCGCCTTGATCGTGATGCCCCGCTCTTTCTCGATG
>CANHUM010000250.1 GCA_947463845.1 Comamonadaceae bacterium | reverse complement strand
GTCGCTGCTGACCAAAGAGCCCGAGAAAGAAGTCCAGGAGTTGGTCGAGAACGTCCGCTTCCCAAGCTTTGACGGCACCACCTCTCAAGGTACTGCTGCTCACTAAAAGGATGACGTGTGCAGGGCTCGCCCTGCACCACTGAAACCCTTTCATAAAAAACCCGATCGCTTGATGCGATCGGGTTTTTTTTCGTCCTCTGCGCGAGATCGGTCAAGTCATGACCGCTTCACCCCCACCCCACACGCAGCCGGCGCCTGCCAGTCAGGCCCCTCAAACCAGGGATCACCTTGCAGGTAAGCGCGCAACATGGGCAAGGCGTCTTGCCCCCAGAACAGCTTGTCGTCAACGGCAAAGGTGGGCACACCGAAAACGCCTTGGGCGATGGCCTGGTCGGTGTGGGCCTGCAGGGCTTGCTTGACATCAGCCGACGAGGGGTCGCGGGCGGGGTTGAGTTCGGCCGTCAATTGCGCCAAGCGCTGGGAGTCGGCAGCGTCCTGGCCGGACCACCACACATGGCGAAAAATCTTCTCGCAGACATAGCGGCTGGGCTCACCAGCGCTGTCGGTGGCGACCGCCAGGCGCAGTAAGCCCAAAGGATTGAACGGGTGCATGGCCGGCAGCTGCAAGGGCGTGCCTTGCCGGTGAGCCTGCCACAACACCTGGCGGTAAGTCCAATCGCGTTTGGCCGGGATTTCGGCTGGGCCGAGTTGTCCGTGGTGCTTGAGCAGCGCAGCGAACAAGATTGGTTTGTGCACCACCCGATGGCTGATGCCTTGCAAGGCTTGGGGCAAGGCATCAAAGCCCAACCAAGCGTAAGGCGAGATGAAATCAAGATAAAACGTGATGGTTTTCATGGGTTTTTCCAGCAGATCGGACAGTCTATAGGGTCAACACCAGCTTGCGCATTCCAGCCAATGCGGCACATGATTTTGTCACTCAGAGGAGACGGGCATGTACAAACACATCATCCTGGCTTACGACGGCTCGATCACGGGCCAAAAGGCTTTGCTGGAACTCAAGGAGCTGGCGCACTGGGGCAACCCCCGTCTGACCCTGGTGGCGGTGGCCCCTCACCCGGTCGACGTCGGCTCGATGGAAATGGGTTATTACACCAGCGCCAACCCCGAAGCACTGGAACAAACGCTGAAAGAGCAACTGGCCCAAGGTGTACACACCCTGCAAGCCATGGGCTTCACCGCGCAAGGCGAAATCCTCCAGGGTGAAGTCATCCATGCGCTGACCGAGTTTGCTGCCCAAGCTGGCGCCGACCTGATCGTGGTGGGTCACAAACATGAAAAAAACCTGTTGCGCCGCTGGTGGAGCGGCTCTACCGCCAAATCGCTGGTGGAGGAGTCACCCTGCAATGTGCTGATCGTGGTGGAACGCGAGGGCTGAGACGAGTCCGCCAGCACCGGTTTCAGCCGCCCGTGACCTGCACCAAGCGCTGCTGAATGGCTTGCCACACGATGCGCTTGTCAGCGTCGCCCATGCGGCCCCAGTTGCCAATTTCTGACAAGGTTCTCAAGCAGCCTTCGCAATGCCCGCCATCGGGGTGCATGAGGCACACCGAGACACAAGGCGATGGCACATGCGACGCATCTTGGGCGAGAACCTGTTGGGCGCGCTGTGCCAGCAATTTGAAGTGCGGCTTCATGGCTCAGATCACCCGTTTATTGAGGATGGCCCGGGCCACATTCGAGTGGGGTTGACGACCCAGAAAACCGCTGATGAACACGCCCGCATCGACCAGTTTGTCAAGATCAATACCCGTGGCAATGCCCATGCCGTGCAGCAAGTACACCACGTCTTCGGTGGCCACATTGCCCGTGGCGCCCTTGGCATAAGGGCAGCCGCCCAGACCCGCCACAGACGACTGGAAATTCCACACGCCCATTTGCAAAGCCGCCAACGTGTTGACCAGTGCCTGGCCATAGGTGTCGTGGAAGTGGCCACAAATGCGGTCGATGTCAAAGTGCTGCTGTGTGGCCTCGATGGCCTTTTGCACCTTGAGCGGTGTGCCCACCCCAATGGTGTCGGCCACGTCCACGCGCTGCACGCCGATCTGCTTCATCAGGCCCGCCAGGTAAGCCACACGCTCGGGGGCAACATCGCCTTCATATGGGCAACCCACGGTGCAACTCATCGCGCCACGCACGGCCATGCCCGCCGCCAACGCAGCCTGCACCACGGGCGCAAAGCGCTCGATGCTCTCGGCGATGGAACAGTTGATGTTTTTGCGGCTGAACGCTTCGCTGGCCGCGCCAAACACCACGATTTCGTCGGGCTGCGTTTTGGCGGCCGCTTCAAAGCCCTGCAGGTTGGGCGTGAGCACCGAGTAACGCACGCCGCTTTGGCGCTGGATGCCCGCCATGACTTCGGCGTTGTCCGCCATTTGCGGCACCCACTTGGGGGACACAAAACTCGTGACCTCGATCTCGGACAGGCCTGCGGCCTGGAGTCGGTGCACCAGTTCGATCTTGATCGCAGCGGGCACCGGCTGTTTTTCGTTTTGCAGTCCGTCGCGGGGGCCGACATCGATGAGTTGAACGCGAGAAGGCAATGACATGGACAAACTTTCAATAACCGCGTTGAGGATCCACCACACCATTGATCGATTCCCCACGTTGCAAAGCCCGCATTTTGCCAACGATCTGTGCAATGCTTTCTTCGCGCAGGGTGCGGGCCGAGGTGTGCGGCGTCACGGTGATTTGGGGGTGCTGCCAAAACGGGTGCGAGATCGGCAGCGGCTCGGTGCGGAACACATCGAGGGTGGCTCCGGCCAGATGCCCACTGTCGATCAGGGCAATCAGGTCTTCGTCCACCAGGTGTTTGCCCCGGGCCACGTTGATCACATAAGCACCTTGCTGCAGCTGCGACAGCGTGTCTTTGTTCAGGATGTTTTCGGTCTCGGCCGTGAGCGGCATCAGATTGACCAGCACGCGCGTGGCCTGCAGGAAGTCGGGCAAGGCTTGCGCACCGCTGAAGCCACGGATGCCGGGCAGGTCTTTGGGGCTGCGGCTGTAGCCGTTGACCGGAAAGTCAAACACCTGCAGCGCTTTGGCCACACGCTCACCCAGCACACCCAGGCCCATGAC
>CANHUM010000249.1 GCA_947463845.1 Comamonadaceae bacterium | reverse complement strand
TGCGCTGGTGGTGATGGGCGGGGCCATCCGCGCGCTTCCGGTGGTGGTCGCGGTGTTTGAATTCGAGTTCATGGGCGGCTCCATGGGCTCGGTGGTGGGCGAGCGCTTTGTGCGCGGCGTGGAAACCGCCATCGCGCAAAAAGTGCCTTTCGTGTGCTTCACGGCCACGGGGGGTGCCCGCATGCAGGAAGGCCTGCTGTCACTCATGCAAATGGCCAAGACCAACGCGGCGCTGACGCGCCTGGCCAAAAAAGGCTTGCCCTACATCAGCGTGCTGACCGACCCCACCATGGGCGGCGTGTCAGCCGGTTTTGCGTTTTTGGGCGACGTGGTCATTGCCGAACCCAAAGCCTTGATCGGATTTGCCGGTCCTCGGGTGATCGAAAGCACCGTGCGCGTGACCCTGCCAGAAGGCTTCCAGCGCGCCGAGTTTTTGCAAGCCAAGGGCGCGGTGGACTTCATTTGCGACCGCCGCGAGCTGCGCAAAACCATCGCCAACACCCTGGCCATGCTGCAGCGACAGCCCGCCGATGCGGTGAGCTGAAGCACCCTTCAGCGCAAACCCGGCATCTGCAGATTCAACAGCACCACGCCCAGCATCTGCAGGGCCAGCAGCAGCACCAGCGGCGACAAATCGATACCGCCAATGAGCGGCACCACGCGCCTAAAAGGTCGCAAAACCGGCTCAGTCAGCCGCGCCACCATGTCGTACAGAGGTGAGCCGGGGCTGACCCAGGACATGACCGCGTACACCAGCACCAAGGCACTCAGGGCCGAGACCACCAGTTGCGCCAGACTCAGCACGCTGAACCAGGGCAGCAACGCCCAAGGCGCTGTAGCCCCCGACAGCAACCACAACAGCGACACTTGCGCCAGCTTGATCAGCCAGGCCCCCACCAGACTGGACAGGTCCCAGCTGGACCGGGCCGGGATCACCTTGCGCAAAGGCAGCACCAGCCAGTCGGACAGGGCAAACACAAAACGCCCCAAGGGCTGATGAAATGAAATGCGCTGGCGCTGCATCACCAGACGCAACAGACAGGTGCCAGCCAGCAAGCCTGCCACCACATCCAACACCATGCTGATCATCTGGAACCACATCGCTTTTTCTCCTGCTCGTGCGATGATACCCAGATGCCTGATCGCGACCCCTCATCCCCGCCGGCCTTGACCGAATTGCCGCTTTTCCCACTGGGCACGGTGCTGTTTCCCGGCGCTTTGCTGCCCCTGCAGCTGTTTGAATTGCGCTACCTGCAGATGATTGACGAATGCGAACGCCAGGGCACCGGCTTTGGCGTGGTCACCCTCACCCAGGGCCGAGAAGTGCGCCAGCCCGGCGCAGCGGCCGAGCAGTTTGAGCCCATGGGCACCCGGGTCCAGATCGAGCGGATTGAACGGCCCCAGCCCGGACTGGTCATGGTGTGGTGCCGGGGCGTGGAGAAGTTCCGCATCGCATCCACCCAGCAGCGCAGCGACGGCCTCTGGTTGGGCCAAGTCCAAGCCCTGCCCCCCGAGCCCGAGGTGCAGGTGCCCGAAGACCTGCAGCACCTGTCGGCACACATGCACGAGGCCCTGACCCAGCTGAGCAAGCAGCCCGGCGTGGTGCCCCACTGGCCCCAAGCCTGGCGGCTGCAGGACTGCAGCTGGTTGTCGCACCGCTGGGGCGAGCTGCTGCCCCTGCCCTTGCAGATGAAATACCGCTTGTTTGCCCTGCAAGAACCCCTCCTGCGGCTGGAGCTGGTGGGTGACATGGTGGCCCCGGCCGACGAGAAGCCTCCTGCAAACTCTTAAAATAACGGGTTTTGCGCTCGCGCGAACCCCACAACCCCGGACCGGGCGGCCAACACGCGCCACGGTCCCCACTGCACCTCGCCATGTCTGACACGACTGCTCAAACCCCCGCCGCTCCCGCACAGGATGAAAACCAGTTGATCGCCGAGCGCCGCGAGAAGCTCAAGGCCATGCGCCAGGCGCAAGCCGAGGGCAAGGGCGTGGCCTTTCCCAACGACTTCAAGCCGGAGCACCACGCGGCCAACCTGCACCAAGCGCACGGCGAGAAAGATGCAGAGGCTCTGAACGGCGAAGGCGTGGCCAAAACCATGGCCAAGGTGGCAGGCCGCATGATGCTCAAGCGCGTCATGGGCAAAGCCAGCTTTGCCACACTGCAAGACGCCTCGGGCCGCATCCAGGTCTATGTGACCCGCGACGACGTGGGTGAAGACCTGTACGCCCTGTTCAAGCACTGGGACCTGGGCGACATCGTGGGCGTAGAAGGCCACCTGTTCAAGACCCGCACCGGCGAGCTGTCGATCCATGCCACCAGCATCCGCATGCTCACCAAGAGCTTGCGCCCCATGCCCGACAAGTTCCACGGCGTGGCCGACCAGGAAGTCAAATACCGCCAGCGCTATGTGGACCTGATGACCGACGAAGCCGCACGCAAGCGCTTTGCGGCACGCAGCAAGGCCGTCAGCGGCATCCGCGAGTTCATGGTCCAGCACGGCTTCCTGGAAGTCGAAACGCCCATGCTGCACCCCATTCCCGGTGGCGCCAACGCCAAGCCCTTTGTGACGCACCACAACGCGCTGGACCAGGAAATGTTCTTGCGCATCGCACCCGAGCTGTACCTCAAGCGCCTGCTGGTGGGTGGCTTTGAGCGGGTGTTCGAGATCAACCGCAACTTCCGCAACGAAGGCATCTCGGTGCGCCACAACCCCGAGTTCACCATGATGGAGTTCTATGCGGCGTACTGGAACTACCAGGACCTGATGGGCTTCACCGAAAGCCTGATCCGCGACGCGGCCATGACCGCCGCAGGCACGCTGGCCCTGAGCTACAACGGCAAGCCGGTCGATCTGGCCAAGCCTTTCGCACGCATGACCATCCGCGAAGCCATCGTCCAGCACACCGAAGCGGGTGACAACGTGGACAACGCCGAGTGGCTGATCAACGCCCTGAAAAAACTGGGCATGAGCGAAGCCAAGGACAAACTGTCCACGCGCAGCCTGGCCAGCCTTCAGGTGTTTTATTTTGAAGAGACGGTGGAAGACAAGCTCTGGGAGCCCACCTTCATCATGGAGCACCCCACCGAGATCAGCCCGCTGG
>CANHUM010000248.1 GCA_947463845.1 Comamonadaceae bacterium | reverse complement strand
TGACTGCCGGTTGATGACCGTTTAAAGCGCCCAAGCCTTGAGCCCGAGCGCTTATGTTTGTCTGGTGCCGTCGGCGAGACTCGAACTCGCACAGCTTTCGCCACTACCCCCTCAAGATAGCGTGTCTACCAATTTCACCACGACGGCTGGATTACATTGACCGGCTTGCGTGAGGTACACCTTAAGTGCTTGTTGCTTGCTGGTCAGACTCAGATTTTACTCTGAAAAACAGTCCCCTGACCGGGGAAAATCCGGAAATTTGAGCGGTCCAGCCAAGCTGAATTCAACCTGACTGTGCCCCCTCATTTTTTAGGGGTCGCCGGTGGAACGCTGTTGTCGGAAGCAGGTGCAGGCGTATTGACCGGAATCTGTGCAGCCGGACTGGCATCTACCGGCGCACTGACAGATGCACCATCGAGCACGCTGCCCGAAGAGGCAGGCGTCAGGTTGCCGAAATAAGCCAAGGACAATGTGCATGTAAAAAAGACAACGGCCAAGACAGCCGTTGTCCGCGACATGAAATTGGCCCCGCCCGTGGCGCCAAACAAACTGCCCGAGCCGCCGCTGCCAAAGGCTGCACCCATGTCAGCGCCTTTGCCATGCTGGATCAGGATCAGGCCAATCATGGCCAGCGCCGACAGCAACTGGACCACCAAAATCAATGTCAACATCACACTCATCTGAATACTCCGAAAAAATCAAAAAACAGGGGAAAGCTCAGCATGAAGCGGCTTTCAACATGGTCAAAAATTCGAACGACTTGAGGGCCGCACTCCCGATCAATCCACCGTCGACATCTGGCTGCGCGAGCAAATCTGCCGCATTGGCAGCGTTCATGCTGCCGCCATACAAAATCGACACGCGGTCTGAATGGGCCGTGGCCGCTTTCAATTGGGCACGCAAAACAGCATGCACACTTTGCGCTTGCTCGGGGGTTGCCGTCC
Organism: Comamonadaceae bacterium; assembly: GCA_947463845.1. Taxonomy (GTDB): domain Bacteria; phylum Pseudomonadota; class Gammaproteobacteria; order Burkholderiales; family Burkholderiaceae_C; genus Limnohabitans_A. The sequence continues at coordinate 2,178 of CANHUM010000248.1, read as the reverse complement.
ATCCGGTACCAATCGCCCAAACAGGCTCATAAGCAACGACGATTTCACTGACGCAATGGCCAATGGTGTGTATCACCGCTGCCAATTGTCGCTTGACCACAGACTCGGTGTGACCCGCCTCACGTTCGGCCAAACTCTCACCCACACACACGATGGGCGTGATGCCGGCAGCCAAGGCACGTTGCGCCTTGGTGGCCACCAGATCATTCGATTCGCCGTGGTACTGACGTCGTTCGGAGTGGCCCACAATGCAATAACGCACAGAAAAATCCCGCAGCATGGTGGCAGACACTTCCCCAGTGTAGGCCCCGGCTTCGTGAGCAGACACATCTTGTGCCCCCAGCGAAACGGCCGATCCAGCCAGCAAGGTTTGCACTTGTGCCAGATAGGGAGCAGGGACGCACACCGCTGCGCGGCAGTTCACGCCCTCCAGACCGTTCAACACCTCGGAGAGCAAACTTGCGTTGTCCGCCAAGCCACCATGCATCTTCCAATTGCCGACCATCAACTTGCTGCGCACTGTCATCACCAAGTCACCACCAATTTGCCCACATGCTGGTTGCTCTCCATCAGGGCATGGGCTTGCGCCGCACCCGATGGCAAGCCACCGCCAGCCTGTAGAGCGGCAAAAACACTGTGAATGACCGGCTTGATGCGGCCCGATTCGATCCAGGGCCACACGGTCTGTCGCAAGGACTTGGCAATTGCCCCCTTGAAAGCCACCGGACGAGGACGCAGGGTAGAGCCGGTGATCGTCAAACGACGACGCAAGACCAAGCCCGCATTGAACTCGCTCTTGATACCGCCTTGAACCGCAATGATGACCAGTCGACCGTCTTCGGCCAACGCCTCGACCTCACGTGCGACGTAATCGCCCGCGACCATGTCCAAAATCACATTCACACCGGCGCCGTCGGTGAGCCGCTTGGCCTCGGCGACAAAGTCGGTGGTTTTGTAATTGATGGCATGGTCCGCACCCAAAGCCAGGCAAGCCTGGCATTTTTCGTCAGAGCCAGCCGTGACGATCACCCTCGCACCCGCTGCTTTGGCCATCTGAATGGCGGTCACACCGATGCCGCTGGTGCCGCCCTGAATCAACAGGGTCTCACCTGCTTGCAAACGCCCACGGTCAAACACATTGCTCCACACGGTGAAGAAGGTCTCTGGCAGCGAAGCGGCTTCGGTATCCGTCAGGCCCTTGGGAACTGGCAAACACTGGGCCACCGGGGCCACGCACAACTGCGCATAACCACCACCGGCCACCAGGGCGCAAACGCGGTCACCCACAGCCAAACCGGCTTCGGCCATGGCAGCGGCATCACCAGACACCACCACACCCGCCACCTCAAGGCCAGGAATGTCCGAGGCGCCCGGCGGTACAGGATAGTTACCAGTACGTTGCAAAACATCCGGGCGGTTGATGCCACTGGCCGATACGCGAATGAGCAACTCCCCTGCCCCGGCCACAGGGTCGGGACGGGAACCGGGCACCAGCACCTGAGGAGCGCCGTAGCTTTGAATTTCAATGACGTTCATGGTGAATCCCGCGGTATCGGGTGGTCGATGACCACCCGAAGCCAGCGCTGATTAGCCCTGTGCAGGACGCTCCAGCAAAGCCTTCATCGACAACTTGATGCGGCCTTTTTCATCGGTTTCCATGACCTTGACTTTGACGATCTGTCCTTCGCTCAGGTAATCGGTCACTTTTTCCACGCGCTCGTGAGCGATCTGGCTGATGTGCAGCAGACCGTCTTTGCCAGGCAGCAGGTTGATCAAAGCACCGAAGTCCAAAATCTTGGTCACTGGGCCTTCATAGACCTTGCCGATTTCGACTTCGGCGGTGATCTCTTCGATGCGCTTTTTGGCGATATCGGCCTTGGCACCGTCGGTGGCAGCGATGGTGATCGTGCCGTCTTCTTCGATGTTGATCTGGCAGCCGGTTTCTTCGGTCAGGGCGCGGATGGTCGCGCCGCCCTTGCCGATCACATCACGGATCTTCTCGGGGTTGATCTTCATGGTGAAGAGCTTGGGCGCGAAATCGGACACTTCGGTGTTGGCGTGGCTCATCGCTTCTTGCATCTTGACCAAAATGTGCATGCGGGCTTCTTTGGCCTGGGCCAAAGCGACTTGCATGATTTCCTTGGTGATGCCCTGGATCTTGATGTCCATCTGCAAAGC
>CANHUM010000247.1 GCA_947463845.1 Comamonadaceae bacterium | reverse complement strand
CGGGCCTGTGATCAGGCCCTTTTTCACGTTTCATTTTTGCCACCATGACCAATGCCAACCTGTTTTCAGCCCTTCGGGCTGCATTTCCTGAAGATTTGACCGCTGTCGCGGTTCAAACCGATGAAGGTCTGGAATACAGCTGGCGCGATTTGGACCGTGCGACCGCCATGGTGGCCAATTTGCTGCAGTCCCTGAACCTGCCAGAGGGCAGTCGGGTGGCTGTGCAAGTTGAAAAATCGATCGAAGCCTTGGTCTTGTACCTGGCCACCCTGCGTGCTGGGTTTGTGTTTTTGCCCCTGAACACGGCTTACCAAAGTGCAGAAATAGAGTACTTCATCGGCAATGCAGAACCTGCTGTCGTGGTCTGCAGTGGCGCCAATTTTGGTTGGGTGAGCAAGATTGCCTTCAAGGCAGGCACCCGTCATGTCTTCACCCTCAATGACAACCGCACCGGCAGTTTGCTCGAACGTGCCGCACAGCAAAGTGACCGGCACACCATCGTCAAGCGCCAAGCCGATGACCTGGCTGCTATTTTGTACACCAGCGGTACCACGGGCCGCAGCAAGGGCGCCATGCTCACGCATGGCAATATGCTCAGCAACGCGCTCACGCTCAAGGACTATTGGGGCTGGACTAGGACCGGAGGGCCTGAGGGCCGGGGTGATGTGCTCATCCATGCTTTGCCGATTTTTCATGTCCATGGATTGTTTGTTGCCATCCATGGTGCCTTGATCAACGGCAGCAAGATGATCTGGATGGCCAAGTTTGATCCCAAGCGTGCCATCGCCTACATGAAGCAAGCCACGGTGTTCATGGGCGTGCCCACACTGTATGTGCGCATGTTGGCAGAACCCTCTTTGAATAAAACGGCTGTGGCCTCCATGCGGTTGTTCATTGCCGGGTCTGCGCCCTTGCTGATTGAAACCTTCACCGAATGGCAAGAACGAACAGGCCAGACCATCCTGGAGCGCTACGGCATGAGCGAAACCGCCATGCTGACCTCCAACCCGTATGCAGCCGACAAGCGTTATGCCAACCAGTCCGAGCGCCGTGGCGGCACCGTGGGTTTCCCTCTGCCAGGTGTCCAGTTGCGGGTGATGGGTGACGAGGGGCATGCCCTGCCCGTAGGCGAGATCGGTGGTATCCAGGTCAAGGGTCCTAATGTCTTCAAGGGTTATTGGCGAATGCCCGAAAAAACCGCCGAAGAGTTCACCGCCGATGGTTTTTTCAAAACCGGTGATGTCGGCAAAGTGGATGACCGGGGCTACGTGACCATTGTGGGCCGCAGCAAGGACCTGATCATCAGCGGCGGTTACAACGTTTACCCGGCCGAGATCGAGGGGTTCATCAACGAGATGAAAGGTGTGGCGGAAAGTGCCGTGATCGGCGTGCCACACCCGGACTTTGGTGAAGTCGGTGTGGCGGTAGTCATTGCCAAGCCAGGTTTCAAGCTGGAGCCAGAGGTCTTGGTGGCTTCACTCAAAGCCCAGCTGGCCAATTTCAAAATCCCCAAGCGGTGTTTTGTGGTGCCCGAGCTGCCCCGCAACACCATGGGGAAAGTGCAGAAAAACCTGTTGCGCGAGCAATACAAAGGCCTGTTCTCAAACTGATGCCTGAATGGGTGGCGAGCCAGAGGCGCTTGTCTCTAGCGCAGCACCAGAACCGGGATGTGCGAGTGAGTCAGTACTTGTTGTGTCTCACTGCCCAAAAGCAATCGTTTGATGCCTTTTCGGCCATGTGAGGCCATCACGATCAGGTCTGCCTTGTGTTTTTTGGCTGTGGCAATGATGGCGTCCGACACCACATCCGACTTGACGGCGAGCGCTTTGACACCCACTGCTTTGGCATGCGCCAACTTTTGGACCGTGGCCAATTGCGCCTGCGCTGATTCTGTCCATTGTTTTTCGACCCGAGCCACTTCTTCCACAGACAAAGGAATGCTGCCTTCAAAGTAAGCCTGTGGGTAGCGTGGCACCACCTTGAGGGCGAGCAAGTCCGCGCCACAAGTCGCGGCCAGTTCAATGGCACTGGCGACTGCCTTTTTAGACAAAGTGGAGCCGTCTGTGGCCACAAGAATGCATTTGTACATGGATTGCTCCTGATGGGAATGAGAAGCTTCAGCTTATGAGAGCATGAAACGCCCTCACTTGATGCATATCAAGCTTGCGTGAGTTCTTCTGTCGTATCTTCAAAACATGACTCAAGTCAATGTTTTGCCCAGCCTGCGAACAGCCCATGTCCGAGAGCTTGAACCTTTTTCTGCTGAAAGGGAGCTTCCAGAGGGTTTAACTCAAGAAACGCTTGAAGAGCGATTGCAGCTTCTGGATCAACCCGAAGAATGGGCTGCTTTCAGCTTGCCGGAAAAAACCGGGTCGGGCTGCTGGCGTTCCAGTGTGGTCTTTGAAGGCATGCATTGCGCGGCTTGCGCCATCACGCTGGAAGACGCCTTGCGAGCCGTTCCTGGTGTGCAATCGGTACAAATCAGCGGCGCCAGCCACCGGGGCCAGATCGTCTGGTCGCCCGAGCTCACACGCCCCTCTCTATGGATGCGCTCGGTTGAACGTCATGGATACAAGGCCTTGCCCGCCAACGATGCCCATGCGCACGCGCTCAGACGTGAAGAGGCTCGTCTCATGGTCTGGCGTTGGGCCGTGGCGGCCATGTGCATGATGCAAGTCATGATGTATGCCACCCCGAGCTACCTCTCTGAGCCCGGGGACATCTCTGAAGAAGCCATGCACTTGCTGCGTTGGGCCTCATGGGTGCTTTCCTTGCCAGTGATGTTTTTCTCGTGCACCCCATTTTTGCGCAACGCCTGGCGCGATTTGCGTGAGCGTCAGATCAGCATGGATTTGCCCGTTGCCTTGGGGATGGTGGTCACCTTTGTGGTCAGCACCTTAGGCACTTTCGAGCCCGAGGGGCCATTCGGGGCCGAGGTCTTTTTTGACTCCTTCACCATGTTCGTTTTCTTTTTGCTCACCGGCCGCTGGCTGGAGTTGCGCATGCGCGACCGCACGGCCGGTGCGTTAGAGGCTGTGCTCAATCGCTTGCCTGACAGCGTGCGCAAGCGCCAACCCGATGGCTCTTGGGCGCGTCAGTCCATACGACGCCTGCAAGTGGGCGATGT
>CANHUM010000246.1 GCA_947463845.1 Comamonadaceae bacterium | reverse complement strand
TGCTCGAGCAGCGCAAAGCCATTGATGACAGCATCCACCGCGCCCTGAACGCTTTGCCCTTGCTTTTGGCAGGTGACATGGAAAAGGCCATGGTCCGGATCCACACCAGCAAGCCGCCGCGCCCCAAACCGCCCCGGCCAGTCCAGGCCACCTCACCGCAAGCACCGCCCTCTGAGTGATTCAGGCTGCCCGTTTCACTGACCCTGAAGCCGGCGGTATTTGGCCCACAGAGTCTCCCGGGTCTCGACATGTTCCGGGTGAATGGGAATACAGGCCACAGGACAAACCTGCACACACTGGGGCTCGTCAAAATGCCCGACACACTCGGTGCACTTGGACGGGTCGATTTCATAAATCTCTTCGCCCAGGTAAATAGCCTGGTTCGGGCACTCGGGTTCGCACACATCACAGTTGATGCATTCGTCAGTGATCATCAGTGCCATGGCTGGGGCTCCGCAAAAGTCTGCATCGAAGTCATGCCTGAATTATCGGCGACAGTCATCAGCCCGAATGGCTGCAGGGCTGTTGCCTGCCTGGTCGTCCAAGACAAGACCCCACACTCCCCCACCATAAGCCATGCACCTAAAATGAACCGCATGATCAACGCCGACCTGCATTGCCACTCCGTCATCTCCGACGGCACCCTCACCCCAGAAGCCCTGGCCGAACGGGCCAAGGCCAACGGCGTGGAGCTGTGGGCACTGACCGACCACGACGAAGTCGGCGGGCAAGACAGGGCCATGGCGGCTGCGCGCGCGCACGGCCTGCCCTACCTCACAGGCACGGAAATTTCGGTCACCTTTGCCCAACAGACGGTGCACATCGTGGGCCTGGGTTTTGACCCGCACAACACTGCGCTGGTGCAAGGCTTGCGGCGCACCCGCGGTGGTCGCAGCGAGCGTGCTCAGGAAATGTCAGACGGCTTGGCCAAAGTCGGTATCAAAAACGCCTACGAAGGTGCCTTGCAATACGTGGGCAATCCCGAGCTGATCTCACGCACCCACTTTGCCAGGCACCTGGTGGAAACACGCGTTTGCAGCGACACCTCCGAGGTGTTTCGCAAATACCTGACCGAAGGCAAGCCTGGGTATGTGCCACACCGCTGGGCGCGTCTGCAGGAAGCGGTGCAGTGGATCACCGAGGCGGGCGGGATCGCCGTGATTGCCCACCCGGCCCGCTATGGCTTCACGCCCAACGAAGAGTACGCGCTGTTCAGCGAATTCAAGACCCACGGCGGACGCGGGGTAGAGGTTGTCACCGGCAGCCACTCTTCGCAGGAAGCGGTGCGCTACGCCGAAACTGCGCTCGAATTTGACCTGGTGGCCTCGCGCGGCAGTGATTTTCACAGCCCCGACGAAAGCCGCATCGACCTGGGCACCCTGCCCTTGCTGCCTGGCCAACTGACCCCGGTGTGGGAACTGCTGGCCGACCGCATTCAATGAGCGCCTGACTAGAGGGCACCGACCGGCTTGCCCCTCAACAGACCTGCGAACACATGGCCCAATTCTTCAAGGTCCACCCTGATAACCCGCAAGCAAGGCTGCTCAAGCAGGCCGTGCAATGGCTTCAGCAAGGCCATGTGCTGGCCGTCCCCACCGACTCGAGCTACGCGCTGGTGTGCCAGTTGGATGACAAAAGTGCCGCTGACCGGCTGCGCCGTGTTCGCGGCATCGACGACAAACACCACCTGACGCTGCTGTGCCGCGACCTGAGTGAATTGGCCAACTATGCACGCGTCGACAACGCCCAGTTTCGCGCCATCAAGCAAGCCACGCCCGGACCCTTCACCTTCATCCTGGAGGCCACCAAGGAAGTGCCACGCCGTGTGAGTCACCCGCAGCGCAAGACGATTGGCCTGCGCGTGCCCGAACACCAAGTGCTACAAGAACTTCTGGCGCTGCACGGTGCGCCACTGCTGGCCACCACCCTCATCATGCCGGGGGAGAAACTGCCGCTGAACGACCCTGAAGAGATTCGCGAACGCTTGGAGCACCAAGTGGGCGCGGTCATCGATGCCGGGGCATGCTCACTGGAGCCGACCACCGTCATCGACATGAGCGGCAACGAACTCGAAGTTCTGCGCCGTGGCCAGGGAGACCCGGCGCTGCTGGGTCTTTGATTTCAGAGAACAGGGCTTACTTCAAATCGCCCGCCAAACTGGCCAAGGTGTCTGCTGCAATTTCGATGTGCGATGGGTAATGCGTGTGGTCACACCCCAACTTGACCCCAGCGCCCGCTTTCACGGCCGCGCACATGGGTTGTGTCAGCTCAAAACGCACAAAATGCACCGCTGAAGTTTTTTCTTCGGTCTCTCGGTCCAGGTCTTCGTCGGCAATCGCATAGACACGGCCGTGGCCTTCCACCTCGACAAACATGCGGTCTTCCACGCCGATCAGCTTAGCCAGCTCACGTTTGCGCTCGTTGATGTCGACGTACTCGATCATCATGGTGGCTTTCCAATTGCTGCCGTCCGGCACCAGCGGCGCATAGGCCTCGATCTCTTGCAGGATGCCCTCTTCTTCGAAGACTTTTTCAATGCGCAGCATCTCCTGGATCTGGTAACGGATGGTGGTCTCGCTCTCGAACTGCATGTTGATGTGCTCACCCAGCTGCACGCTGCGCAGCTTGCGGTGGGCGATCACCTCGGGCTTGTGAACTTTGCGCCACTTGGTATAGGCCTCCAAAGACATCAGGGTCTCGGGCGTGATTTTTCCAGTCAGTTGCATGGCAGTGTTCCTTATTTGAGACCGTAGGCTTTGCGCACCAGGGTCAAGGGGTGGTTCAGTTCGGGGGCGCCCAGGCCGTTGACCTCAAAACCCTGGGCAATGTGGTGTCCGCCCAAGGGGCAGTCGGAGCTGATGAAGTCGGGCTTGGAGCCGTCCTTCATGGTGGCCATGGCCTTGAACACGGGTTTGCCAATTTTCATGGCCACTTCGTGTGAGCCTTTTTTCACGCCATAAGTTCCCGCGTGACCCGAGCAGCGCTCGATGGTGTTGATTTGGGTATCGGGAATCATCTTGAGCATTTCCTCGGTCTTCTTGCCGATGTTTTGCACACGGCCGTGACAAGGAATTTGATAGCTCACATTGCCCAGCTTTTGCGGGAATTCGGTCTTGAGCAAGCCGTCACGCTTG
>CANHUM010000245.1 GCA_947463845.1 Comamonadaceae bacterium | reverse complement strand
TGTGGTCACGCGGCTGATGGTGGACTCGTGCATGCCCAGCTCGTCGGCGATCTCGCGCAGCACCAGCGGGCGCATGGCCAGCTCGCCGTGCGTCAAGAAGTTTTTCTGCCGCTCCACGATGGCGGTGGACACACGCAAGATGGTGTCAAAGCGCTGCTGGATATTTTTGATGAACCAGCGCGCTTCTTGTAGGCGTTGCTGCAGGCCAGCATGGCTGTCACCCTTGCTGCCACGCAGGGCGTTGGCATAGATGTCGTGGACACGCAGCTTGGGCATCACGTCGGGGTTGAGCTGGATGCGGAACTTGGGCGTGACCGTTTTGCTGGTGTTGCTGACCAGCACGTCTGGAATGATGATGTTTTGCTCGGCCTGCACGAAGGGGCGGCCGGGCTTGGGCTCCAGCCGGGCGATGAAGGCGATGGCGGCTTTGACGACGGCTTCGCTCAGCCCGCAGGCCACGGCCAGGCGTTTGAAGTCGCGTTTGGCCAGCATCTCCAGCGGCTGGGCGCAAATGGCCAGCGCCGCTTGGGCCACGTCGTCATCCGGATGGCCTTGCAGCCAGACTTTGATCTGGATGCGCAGACATTCGGCCAGGTCGCGAGCACCCACGCCTAAGGGTTCGAGCGATTGCAGCAAGCCCAGCGCCACGGTGAAGCGGTGGACCAACTCGTCGATTTGTTCGTAGTCATCGTTGCCCGCCAAGCTGGTGGCCAACTCGGCCAGGGGGTCGGTCAGGTAGCCGTCGTCGTTGAGTGACTCGATCAGAAAGCGCAGTGCGGCGCGGTCCACGTCGGACAAACGCAGTGACAAGGTCTGACGGTGCAAAAAGTCGGTGAGCGAGCCGCTGCTGCGGGCCAGGTCAACGGCATCGGCGGTGTCTTCCCCGTTGTTCTGACGTGGCCCGGCGTCGCCACCCCATTCGCTGTCGTCGGGCCGCAGGTCCACACTGCCATCCCCGTCCCAGCTTTCGGCCACGTCGGTCACGGCTTCGTCGCGGGTTTCGCTGGCGCTGTCGTCACTGCTGCTGGCGGTGCTGGCGCTTTCGCTCAGGCGGTCACCCAAGCTCACGAACGCGTCAGCCTGGTCCAAACCAAAGGCTTCAGCCGGAGCTTCTTCTTCGGCGCGCTCCAGAAAGGGGTTGTCGTCCAGCATCTGGTCGACCTCTTGAGACAACTCCAGGGTGGACAGCTGCAACAGGCGAATCGATTGTTGCAACTGGGGCGTGAGCGCCAGGTGCTGGGACATGCGAAGCGACAAGCCGGGTTTCATGGCTGCACCTTCATGTCAGGAAATGGGGGCGTGTGCATCACATCCTGAAGTGCTCGCCCAGGTACACCCGGCGTACATCGGCGTTGGCCACGATCTCGTCGGGTGTGCCTTCGGCCAACACACGGCCTTCGCTGATGATGTAGGCGTGGTCGCAAATGCCCAGGGTCTCACGCACGTTGTGGTCGGTGATCAGCACCCCAATGCCGCGCTGCTTGAGGAAGGCGATGATGCGCTGGATCTCGATCACGGCAATCGGGTCGATGCCGGCAAAAGGCTCGTCCAGCAAAATGAATCGCGGGTCGGTGGCCAGTGCCCGTGCAATTTCCACACGGCGGCGCTCACCCCCAGACAGGGCCACCGAGGGCGAATCCCGCAGATGATCCACCCGCAGATCGGCCAGCAGTTCGGCCAAGCGTTCTTCCACTTGCTGGCTGCTCAGGGTGTGGCCTTGGGCATCGGTTTGAAGCTCGAGAATGGCGCGCACGTTGTCGGCCACCGACAGCTTGCGGAAGATCGACGCTTCTTGCGGCAAATACGACAAACCCATGCGCGAGCGTTTGTGGATGGGCATGCGGGTGACGTCTTCGCCGTCGATCAGGATTTGACCGCCATCGGCCCGCACCAGACCCACGATCATGTAAAACGATGTGGTCTTGCCCGCGCCGTTGGGGCCGAGCAAGCCGACCACTTCGCCTTTGTCCACTTGCAGCGACACATCCAGCACCACCTTGCGGCTGCCGTAGGCTTTTTTCAGGTGGCGTGCTTCGAGGCGGCTTTGGGCTTCGGGCTGGCTCATGGCTTCTGGGTGGGCGCCATGCCCGGGCTGGTGCGCAATGCGGGGGCCATCACAGGGGGCTGCGTGCCCGCTGATTTGGCGCGAGGCACCAAGGTGGCACGAACTCGCCGCTCAGCAGTCTGGGTGGGTTGACCGTCCACGGTGATCACTTCGGTGATGTTGTTGAACACGATGGTGTGGCCTTGCAGTTGGTTGGCCACTTCTGTGCCACGCAGGACGCGCATTTCAGCCCGGCTGGTGAGTGTGACGACATCGGCCTGGTTGTCGTAAGTGACTTCTTCGGCTTCGCCTTCGGTGTACTCGTTGAGCCCTTCGCGCTTTTGTCTGAAGAACACCCGCTCGGACGGGGCTGCCCACAGCCGGGCCACTTGCCTGCCCTGGGCATCCTGTTGCACGTCCATCCGGGCCGCGCGCAAGACCAATGTGCCTTTGGTCGCCAGCACCTTGCCCGAGAACTGGGTCAGCAACCGGGCTTCGTCGTGGCGCATGCTGTCCGCTTCGATCTGCATCGGCTTGTCACGGTCGGCTTTTTCAGCCAAGCAGGGCCAGGCCAGCAGGCTGGTGGACAGCGTCACAGCGGCCAGGACGGGATGACCTGTGAGAAAAGAGAATGTGTGGGGCATGAATCTTGCTGTGTATGCCCGGCATTGTAGGTCCAAGTCCTGCCTATTCATGGCGAAATAAAAAAAACCCGCAGGCAGCGTGCCGGCGGGTTATCGGTGCACACAGGCCTGCAAGGCCCATGGTCAGACGGGTCTCAGCGTCCTTGGCGGATTTGGGCGATCAGGGCATCGGCCACCTTCAGTGCGCGGTCCATGTTGCCAGCCAAGGTGCCATCGATGTAGTAACGACCGGCCACGCCCAAAGAGGGAACCCCTTCGATCTTGAAGTCGTTTTGCAATTGCACGGCCCTTTTGTCCTTGGCAACCACGCCAAAGGATTTGTAGGTCTCGGCAAATTTGGTTTTGTCGATGCCTTGCTTTTCTGCCCAGGCCAGAACGCTGGCATCGGTGTTGAGCATCTGTTTTTCACCGTGGATGGCGGTGAAGACGCGCAGGTGCATCTTCTCCACCAGGTT
>CANHUM010000244.1 GCA_947463845.1 Comamonadaceae bacterium | reverse complement strand
GCCTTTGTGGCCTATCTGGGCTTGCAGAAGTTGGGTATGAACTATTGGGTGGCATTGGTCGTCACACCGATTGTTGTGGGTGCCACGGGCGTGCTGATCGAGCGCACCATGCTCAAACAGCTTTACAAGCTGGACCATCTGTATGGCCTGCTGCTCACGTTCGGATTGGCGCTGATCATCCAAGGCTTGTTCCGACACGAATTCGGTTCCTCGGGCATGCCCTATCCGGTGCCCGAAGTGTTCAAGGGCGCCATCAACACCGGCTTCATGTTCTTGCCCAAGTACAGGGCCTGGGTCATCATGGCCTCGCTGGTGGTGTGTCTGGCCACCTGGTATGTGATCGAGCGAACCAAATTGGGCGCCTATTTGCGGGCGGCCACCGAAAACCCCAGCCTGGTTCAATCCTTTGGCATCAATGTGCCACGCATGATCACCTTGACTTATGGCTTTGGCGTGGGCCTGGCCGCTTTGGCGGGTGTCATGGCGGCTCCCATCTACCAGGTCAACCCCACCATGGGTGCTGATTTGATCATCGTGGTATTCGCGGTGGTGGTGATTGGCGGCATGGGCTCCATCATGGGTGCCATCGTCACTGGCTTTGGTCTGGGCCTCGTCGAGGGTCTGACCAAGGTGTTCTATCCCGAGGCTTCGTCCACCGTGATCTTCGTGATCATGGCCATCGTTCTGCTCATCAAGCCCGCCGGCCTGTTCGGTACCCAGAAGTAAAGCGCCATGTCGAACTCTGCAATTGCCTCTGCGACTTCATCGTCCTCCCGATCTCTGTGGGTGGCGTTTGTCATCATGGTGCTGGTTTTTGCCATTGCACCGATCTGGGTTTATCCGATCTTCCTGATGAAGGTCATGTGCTTTGCCCTGTTTGCCTGCGCTTTCAATCTGCTGCTGGGTTTCGGCGGGCTGCTGTCCTTTGGCCATGCCATGTTCTTGGGCACTGCAGGCTACGCATCGGCCCATGCGGCCAAGGTCTGGGGCTTGAACCCCGAAGTGGCCGTTTTATTCGGTACCTTTTGCTCGATGGTGCTGGCCTATGTGGTGGGTTCTTTGGCCATCCGCCGACAAGGCATCTACTTTGCGATGATCACACTGGCCTTGGCCCAGATGATCTTTTTCTTTTCGCTGCAAGCGCCATTTACCGGCGGTGAAGACGGCATCCAGAGCGTGCCACGCGGCCATCTGTTTGGCCTGATCGATCTGGCAGACAACACCAACATGTACATGTTTGTGTTCGCGATCTTCCTTGCCGGATTCCTGTTCATCTGGCGCGTCATCCACTCCCCCTTTGGTCAAATCCTCAAAGCCATCCGCGAACACCAGGATCGCGCCACCTCTTTGGGCTACGACACCGAAAAGTTCAAATTGCTGGCTTTTGTCATCTCGGGTGCCATCGCCGGCACAGCCGGTGCGACCAAGTCGCTGGTCTTCCAGCTGGCTTCCTTGACGGATGTGCACTGGTCCATGTCGGGTGAGGTGGTGTTGATGACCTTGGTTGGCGGCATGGGCACACTTTTTGGACCTGTGGCCGGTGCAGCCGTGATTGTGAGCATGCAAAACTACCTGGCCCAGCTGGGCGCTTGGGTCACCATCATTCAAGGTGTGATCTTTGTGGTGTGCGTGCTGGCGTTTCGCCGCGGCATCATTGGTGAAATTGCCAACTGGATCAAGAAGCCCCTCTGAGATCGTCTCTCTTCTTGCATCAAAAAACCGCCCAAGGAGGCGGTTTTTTGATGGATGAGAATCAGCGGCTCAGCGCATGAAATTTTTCACGTAGTCCGCTCCCAACCCCACGGCCTCAAAATGGGCCCGGTACTTCTCTATGCGGGTGAAGACGTCGTCATAGCCAGTGGCGTTGCCCTGTGTGTCCACGTACATCAGGGCACCATGCACGGTGAACATCGTCACCATGTCCTGACAATCGTCAGGGACCACCAAGGTGTGGGTTTCGCCCGGTGGCTCGAACACATAGCTGCCTTCTTCGGCCACCCAGTCGTGCTCCAGATAAAGCCACTTGCCCCGCAACACATGGGCGTGCACCATGCCCGAATGGCGGTGGCGCTGCAAAAGACCTGACCGTTTGACCTTGAGCAGGTGCACGTAAAAACCCCCGCTGACATTCAGGTGCAAGGGGCGCGACCAGATGCCCGCCCCCACCGGCGCCCACAAGCGCTCATCTTCGGTCTGAACGTTGTGCACCACCATGTCGGGTGCCATTCCCCAAGGCTGGGGCTTGGCATAGGGCACGCGGTCGTCGGCTGCCGCTGGTGGGGTCGGGTTTGAGCTCATGTGAGAGTCCTGGGCCTGTTGGAAATGCCCAGATTAAAGCGAAGCACAAGGCTTGTCTGCACCGGGCGCGACAGCCTGCAGGTGCTGACCATCCTCAATGCCCCTCAAAGGACACCAGCGTGAACAGCTTCAGGCCGCTGGCCTTGATCCGATCAGACCCGCCAAGCTCGGGCAAGTCCACAATGGCGGCGCCCTCGATCACGGTAGCTCCCAGCTTCTCCAGCAATTTTTTGCCCGCCATCATGGTGCCGCCTGTGGCGATCAGGTCATCGATCAGCAAAACCCGCTGGCCGGGCTTGACCGCATCGGTGTGCAACTCGACCGTGGCACTGCCGTATTCCAGCTCGTAGGTTTCCTCCACCGTGGTGAAGGGCAGCTTGCCCTTTTTGCGGATGGGCACAAAGCCCAGGCCCAACTCATAGGCCACCACCGACCCCAGGATGAAGCCCCTCGCGTCCAGACCCGCCACCACATCAGGGCGCAGGCCCGGTGCCATGTACCGGTGCACGAACGCATCGATGAGCACGCGAAACACCCGGGGGTCTTGCAGCAAGGGCGTGATGTCACGAAACTGCACACCCGGCGCAGGCCAATCCGGCACGGTGCGGATATGACTTTTCAGGTGATCATTGACGTTCAGATCTTCCATGTCTGGGCGCTCTCGGTGAGTAGTCTTTGAAGGTGTTGGGCACAAGGCACCAACGCCAAGGCAGATGCACTGGCACAACCGGGCCGATGTTAACAAGCCACCAAGCCACTGAGCCGATAAAATGAACCGCATGCAAGCCCAAGCCACGACCACACTGCAACTCGCACGCGAGACACTCGACATTGAAGCGGCTGCACTGCTTCAACTCAAGGAACGTCTGGACGATCGATTTGTCAAGGCCGT
>CANHUM010000243.1 GCA_947463845.1 Comamonadaceae bacterium | reverse complement strand
ATCAAGGGTGACGCCAAAGCTGGCGAGCAAAAAATTGCCATGTGCATTGGTTGCCACGGCATCCAAGGCTATCAAGCCAGTTTCCCCGAGGTTTACCGCGTCCCCATGATTTCTGGCCAAAACGCCAAATACATCGTGGCCTCACTCAACGCTTACAAAAAAGGTGAACGCAAGCACCCGACCATGCGGGGTATTGCCGACACACTGACAGAGCAGGACATGGCCGATCTGGCTGCGTATTACGAGCAGCACGGCAACATCAAGCCCGCGACCAAAACTCCCAAGGTGCCTGACGCCAAAGTCGCTGCCTTGTTGCAAAAGGGTGCTTGTATTTCTTGCCACGGTGACAACTTCAACAAGCCGATCGATCCCAGCTACCCCAAAATTGCGGGTCAGCACAAAGACTATCTCTTTGTGGCCTTGAAGTCCTACAAGGTGGAAAACCAGTCCACCTGGGGTCGCAGCAATGGTGTGATGGGCGGGATTGCCAAGCAATTCACCAACGCCGAGTTGAAGGCGCTGTCTGCTTACATTGCTTCCCTGGAGCCAGAGATGAAAGTGATTCCGCAGTCTCGTTTCCGCTGAACGTTGCTGCCGATAGCCTCACAAATCACCCGCTTTGGCGGGTTTTTTGTTGCCTGAAAAGCGCCAGACTGTTCAGTCGCGGGTGGCGTGGCGTTGCACACAGGCGATGTAGGACTCGCCATCGGGCATGCGGCCCGAGCGTTGGCTTTCATGCACCATCCGGCCCAAGCAATCCATGGTCTGGTGGTGTGCGTCATGCAGCGAATTGAGCTTGTGCGTCAGCAATTCCACCGCCTGACGAATGCCCCGGGGTTGGTCGATGCTGCATTGTTCGCTGATGGACAGGTGCATCGAGAGGTGCAAAAAAGGGTTGATCCGATTCGGGTCGTCATTCAGCATACTGGCCAGGGCGGCGTCCACGTCGGCCAATTCGGCATGGTACTCAGGGTGTTCGTCGATCCACTGGCTGACCAGCATTTCCATGGGCTCCAGCGGGGCAGCCGTGCGGGCTTTGGCGTAAACGCCACAAAAAAAGCGACGGACATCGGCTTGTGAGGGTTGGATCAGCATGGGGTGGATTGTCTCTTAAGTGTTTATTGTCTTTTGGGCTTTGTTGTTGGCTGTGCTTTGGGCGTGAGAGGCCGGGGTGCGGGGCGGGGCTCAAAGGCGCTTCGCTTTGCCACATCGCCCCGGCCCTGCACCCCGGCCTCTCACGTGGGCGTCCCGGCTTGCGGACAGACACCAGACATCTCTTCACCGTGAAGTCGTCAAAGGGTCAATCAAGCCCACCAACCGCCTCTAAAATGGCTGCAAACCGCGCTGTAGTGTGTGCAATATAATGCATACAAACCACCCTCAAGAGACCAACCACATGAACCAAGCCTACATTTGCGACGCGATCCGTACCCCTTTTGGTCGTTACGGCGGTGCATTGAGCAGCGTGCGCACCGATGACTTGGGCGCGGTACCCTTGCGTGCCCTGATGGCCCGCAACCCCAACGTGGACTGGGCGGCTGTGACCGACGTGTTGTATGGCTGCGCCAACCAAGCTGGTGAAGACAACCGCAACGTGGCGCACATGAGCAGTCTGCTGGCGGGCTTGCCGATGGACGTGCCCGGTGCCACCATCAACCGCTTGTGCGGATCAGGGCTGGATGCCATTGGTACCGCTGCCCGTGCCATCAAAGCGGGCGAAGCTGGACTGATGATCGCAGGCGGTGTCGAAAGCATGAGCCGTGCCCCGTTTGTGATGCCCAAGGCCGAAAGCGCCTTCAGCCGTGCCAACGCCGTTTACGACACCACCATTGGCTGGCGCTTTGTCAACAAGCTGATGAAGGCGCAGTATGGTGTTGACTCCATGCCCGAGACAGCAGAAAACGTCGCGACAGACTTCAAGATCGAGCGCGAAGCACAGGATTTGATGGCCTACAACAGCCAGTTGCGTGCTGTGGCGGCCATCAAGGCCGGGCATCTGGCCCGCGAGATTGTGGGCGTCAGCATCCCACAGAAAAAGGGCGACGCCATTCTCGTGGACACCGATGAACACCCCCGCGAAACCAGCCTGGAAGCGCTGGCCAAACTCAAAGGCGTAGTCCGTCCGGACGGTACCGTCACTGCCGGCAATGCCTCTGGTGTGAACGACGGTGCGTGCGCCTTGTTGTTGGCCGATGAAGCCACTGCGGCCAAAAATGGCTTGACCCCCAAGGCTCGGATTGTCGGCATGGCCACTGCGGGTGTGGCACCGAGGATCATGGGCATTGGCCCTGCGCCCGCAACGCTCAAAGTGCTGGCTCAAACCGGCTTGACGATGGATCACATGGACGTGATCGAGTTGAACGAAGCCTTTGCCGCACAAGGCTTGGCCGTGCTGCGCATACTCGGCCTCAAAGACGACGATGCCCGCGTCAACGCCTGGGGCGGCGCGATCGCCTTGGGTCACCCTTTGGGTGCATCGGGTGCCCGCCTGGCCACCACGGCCATCAACCGCTTGCAGCAAACGGCAGGCCGTTATGCGCTGTGCACTATGTGCATTGGCGTGGGTCAGGGCATTGCGCTGATCATCGAGCGCGTGTAAGCCTGGCTGTGTCGGTGGTGCCCTGCCATGCGCAGCCGACAACGCCGCGTTTGAGGCTGCCCCCACCAGGATGCCCAGCGCATGTCCAGGTGTTTCGGACGGTGTTGGCCACACCCCAGAGACACCCATTTACCGGATGAGCCAGTGCTGGACGACGTCATCGGTGCTGGCCTGATGTCAGTGGATGCGCGCAACGTTCTGGGATGGACAGTCTGGTTTTGCAGGCAGAAAAATACAGTCAAACACTCCACTTAATCCGAACAATAAAAGCGTTTATATCCATAAAAAATTGCTGTCAATGCCCTAGACTCCAGCCTTTGTTGGCAGACCTGACCGTCTGATCGGTTTGTGGGTGGGTTTGTTTTGGCTTTGACTGGATTGGAAAGTTTTTTATGGAAACGGTAGCTCCTCTTTGGCTATGGGCCACGTTTGTGGCGATTGTGCTGGTCTCGCTTTTTGTCGATTTTGTGGTGCTCAAAAAGCAGGGTGCACATGACATCGGCGTCAAGGAGGCCTTGAACTGGTCCTTGATCTGGATTGCCCTGAGTTTCATGTTCAACGGTTTGTTCTGGTGGGCGATCAAGGACACCACGGGTTCGGT
>CANHUM010000242.1 GCA_947463845.1 Comamonadaceae bacterium | reverse complement strand
GACGCTGGATGCAGAAACCGTGCGCGACCCGGTGGCTTCGTCATCCGGGACAACGCGCCAGAACACTTTCAACCCAGGAGCCGTCACATGAAAAGCCGCCATCAGCGCTTGTTGGGCATTGGCCTGGGCCTGCTTTTGGTGTGCGGTGCGCTGTTTTTTGTGCTCAACGCCTTTCAGAGCAATCTGGTGTTTTTCTTCACGCCCACGCAAGTGGCTGCGGGTGAAGCCCCCAAAGATGGACAGTTTCGGGTGGGTGGTTTGGTCAAGGAGGGCAGCATCCAGCGCGACGGCATGGCGGTGGCGTTTGTGGTGACCGACACACAGCGCGAGGTACCGGTGCGTTATGTGGGCTTGCTGCCGGATTTGTTCAAGGAGGGCAAGGGCGTGGTGGCGCAGGGTCGCCTGGACGCGGGTCGTCTGTTCGTGGCCAGCGAGGTGCTGGCCAAGCACGACGAAAACTACATGCCGCCCGAAGCCCAGCATGCGCTGGACGAAGCGGCCAAGGCTCGCGTGGGCGCGGCGGTGGTGCGATGAAGCGCGTTGACGTGAACGGAGCCGTGCATGTGGCCTGAAGCCGGCCACCTGGCCTTGATCATGGCGGCCTGGGTCGCTTTGTTGCAAGCGGTGCTGCCGCTGTGGGGCAGTCTGTCGCCGCAGCGCGCAGGCTGGCAAGTGCTGGCGAGGCCTTTGGCGCAGCTGCAGCTGGGGCTGATCATCTTGTCATTTCTCGCTTTGTGGCATGCGTTTTATGTGCATGACTTCAGCGTCAAGTACGTGGCGCACCATTCCAACACCTTGCTGCCCACACCCTACCGCCTGTCTGCCATTTGGGCCGGGCACGAAGGCTCTTTGCTGTTGTGGGTCTTGATGCTGGCGCTGTGGTCGGTGGCTGTGGCCCTGTTTTCAAAACGCTTGCCTCAGGCCATGGTGGCGCAGGTGCTGGGTGTGATGGGCGCCGTGTCGCTGGGCTTCTTGGTTTTTATCCTGGCGCTGTCCAACCCGTTTGCGCGGCAGTTTCCTGCTCCAGCCGAAGGGCGAGATTTGACGCCGCTGCTGCAGGATCCGGGCCTGGTCATCCACCCGCCCATGCTCTACATGGGTTATGTGGGTTTGTCGGTGGCCTTTGCTTTTGCCATGGCGGCGCTGTTGTCGGGGCGGCTCGATGCCGCCTGGGCGCGGTGGGCACGCCCCTGGACGGTGGCGGCCTGGGGCTTTTTGACACTGGGTATCGCTTTGGGTTCGTGGTGGGCCTATTACGAATTGGGCTGGGGCGGCTGGTGGTTTTGGGACCCGGTGGAAAACGCGTCGCTCATGCCCTGGCTGGTGGCCACTGCGCTCATCCATTCGCTCATGGTCACCGACAAGCGTGGGCAGTTCAAGGCCTGGACCGTGCTGCTGGCGATTGGGGCGTTTTCGCTCAGCCTGCTGGGCACATTCCTGGTGCGATCGGGTGTGTTGACCTCGGTGCACGCCTTTGCCACCGACCCGGGTCGGGGTCTGTTCATCTTGCTGTTTCTGGTGGTGGTGGTGGGCGTGTCGCTGGCCTTGTTTGCCTGGCGTGCGCCCCAGTGGGCCAACGCTTCGCAGCCCGTGGCGGGTTCGCGCGAATCGTTTTTGCTGCTCAACAGTGTGCTGCTGGTCGTGGCGATGGCGGCGGTGCTGCTGGGCACTTTGTACCCCCTGATCATCGATGCGCTCAACCTGGGCAAGCTGTCGGTCGGGCCGCCTTACTTTGACCGCGTGTTCGTGCCCTTGATGGTCCCCTTGCTCTTGGCCATGGTGCCGGGCACGGTGGTGCCCTGGCACGTGGCGCGCTGGGCGGCGGTGCGATCGGTCTTGGTGCCAGGGGTCCTGGCGCTCTTGCTGGCCAGCGCCTGGGCGAGCTGGGGCGGCGCACCGACGGAACAAGACAGCACGACCCAAGTCACCACATTCAGCGGATGGCTCACGGTGATGGGCGGTACGCTGGGCGGCTGGATCGTGCTGTCGGGTGCTTGGCAAATCGTGCAGCGCCTGCGCTCACCCGGCTCGCCGGGTCTGGCCTGGTGGGGCATGCAGCTGGCGCACCTGGGTGTGGCGGTGATGGTCTTGGGCATCACGGGCGTCAAGTCGTTCGAGGTGGAGCGCGATGTGCGTTTGGGCCTGGGGGACTCGGTGACGGTGGCGGGTGTGCGTTACCAGCTGCTCAAAGTGGACAACCACTTGGGTCCGAACTATTTGGCTTTGCGCGCAGAAATCAAGCTGTTCGAAGGTGACCGCCAGGTGGGCACCCTGAAGCCCGAAAAGCGCCGCTATGTATCGAGTGCCATGCCCATGACCGAGGCGGCGATCGACCGCAATCTGTGGCGTGACCGTTATGTGTCTTTGGGCGAACCCTTGGCGGGCGAGCCGCCGCAGTGGAGCTTTCGGGTCTACCACAAGCCTTTTGTATCGTGGATCTGGTTGGGCGCGGTGTTCATGGTTTTGGGCGGTGGTCTGGCTGCTTTGGATCGGCGTTATCGGCAGACGCAAGTGAAGCCGTCGTCGAGCGTGACTTCTGTGACCGTGGGTTTGCAAGCATGAGCGCACCTGTGAACACATCGGCCACCCGGCGCATGCCGCGCTGGGTGTTCGTGCCGCTGGCGCTGTTTTTGGGCATGGCCGTGTTTTTGGCCGTGGGCCTCACGCGCAACCCGCAAGAGATACCGTCGCCGCTCATGGGTCAGAGCGCGCCCGCTTTTGAGTTGCCGGTGGTCGGTGGCTCAGACGTGTTCCGTGCCGAGCAATTCAAAGGGCAAGTCACCTTGGTGAACTTGTGGGCCACCTGGTGCGCAGGTTGCAAGGAAGAGCACCCTTTGTTGATGGCGCTCGCGCGTCAGCCGGGGCTGCAGATGCTGGGCATCAACTACAAGGAACTGCAGGCTTCGGAGCTGGCGGGGCAGGACCCGCAAAGCGCCGAGGCGGTGCAAAAAGCCACGGCCCGCAGCCAGGCCTGGTTGCAAAAACACGGCCAAGCATTTGGGGTGAACCTGTTGGACATGGATGGCCGGGTGGGCATGGACTTTGGAGTGTATGGCTTGCCCGAAACCTATCTGGTGGACAAACAGGGCGTGGTGCGCTTCAAGCACGCCGGGGCCCTGACGCCTGACGTGGTGCAGCAAAAGCTGCTGCCCCTGCTGCGGAGTTTGCAGTGATGCGCGCGGTGCTATGTTGGCTGCTGTTGAGCATGG
>CANHUM010000241.1 GCA_947463845.1 Comamonadaceae bacterium | reverse complement strand
GGCATGGCGTCTTGCATCATGCCAATGACCGACCAACTGGTCAGCGCCCCCACCATCAGCACCTCGCCGTGGGCAAAATTGATCAGGTTGATGATGCCGTACACCATGGTGTAACCCAGGGCAACCAAGGCATACATGCTGCCCATGACCAGGCCGTTGATGACCTGTTGCAAAAAGACGTCCATTGTTTTTCTCCGTGTTCTGAACTGCGCTTAACAGTTCTCAGCGTCGGTTGTTGTTCTTGAATCAGGCAGCACCTTGTGGGCACCCCAGACCATTAGCAAAAAACCCGCCAGATTTGTGCGGTATCGGGCGGGGTGGCCGGGATTGTAGTGAAAGAAACCATCGCCCCCATGTGCTTGACGGTCAGGAATTACCCTGTGGCCGAATTTTTCTTTCGCAGTTCTGCCAGTTTGTCGGCAATTTTGATCTCCAGACCCCGCTGAACCGGTTGGTAGAAGCCGGGTTCAGCCATACCGTCAGGCAAGTAACGGTCACCCGCAGCAAAGCCGTCTTCCTCATCATGGGCATAGCGGTAGCCTTTGCCGTAATCGAGCTGTTTCATCAGCTGGGTGGGGGCATTGCGCAAATGCATGGGCACGGGGCGCGTGCCGTCCTTTTTGACCCAAGCCTTGGCTTGGTTGTAGGCTTTGTAAGCGGCATTCGACTTGGGGGCTACCGCCAGATAAATCACGCACTGGGCGAGCGTCAACTCCCCTTCCGGGCTGCCCAGGCGCTCGTACACCTCTGCAGCATCGAGGGCGATGCGCAGCGCACGCGGATCGGCCAAGCCGATGTCTTCGCTGGCCATGCGGATCAGACGGCGTGCCAGATAACGCGGGTCTGCACCACCGTCAAGCATGCGTACAAACCAATACAAAGCGGCATCGGGATCGGAGCCGCGCACCGATTTGTGCAGCGCACTGATGGTGTCGTAAAACTGCTCGCCCCCTTTGTCGTAGCGACGCATCCGCTCACCCAAAACCCGCATCAACCAGGCGTCTGTCACCGGGTCAATATTTTCCTGACGGGCCGCCATGGCCAGGGTTTCCAGGGTGTTGAGCAAGCGCCGCGCATCGCCATCGGCATAAGACAGCAAGCGCGTCAGCGCTTCGGACTCGATGGCGGGAATGGCCTGGATGGCCTGGGCGCGAACGACGATGCTTTGCAGGTCCTCCTCGGACAAGGGTTGCAGGACGTAAACAGCAGCACGGGAGAGCAAGGCCGAATTCACCTCGAAAGAGGGGTTCTCGGTGGTGGCCCCGATGAAGGTGAACAAACCGCTTTCCACATGCGGCAAAAACGCGTCTTGCTGGCTTTTGTTGAAGCGGTGCACCTCGTCCACAAACATGATGGTGCGCTGCGGATGCAATCCTGTGCGGGCAGCTTCGGCTTTCTCAACGGCTTCGCGGATGTCTTTGACGCCACCCAAGACCGCGCTGATGCTCAAGAATTGCGCGTCAAATGCATCGGCCATCAAGCGAGCGATGGTGGTTTTGCCTACACCCGGTGGGCCCCACAAAATGCAGCTGTGCGGCTGGCCTGATTCAAAGGCCAGGCGCAAGGCCATGCCCTCGCCCAACAAATGCTGCTGGCCAATCACTTCTCCCAAATGGCCCGGGCGCAGGCGCTCGGCCAAAGGGGCATGCGGAGGTGAATGAACAGCTTTCATCGACACCCGGACGGCATCAAGGACGGATGATGTCGACGCCCGCTGGAGCCTTGAACACAAACTGGCTCGCAGGCAAGTTGGGATTGAGCTGAAAAGCGCTGAATGTCAAGACCGAGCGCTGCCCCAAACTGTCGAGGACATCGAGTACCGCCAGCTCAGGCCCAAGCGGGGAGGCACGCAATCCCACCTTCACCGCACGGATTTGACCCTCTGGTGCCAACGGTGTGGCCAGCACCCACTCCAGACCGTCACGCGCAGGCTCGGCCTTGAACTGGAAATCAGCCTTGAGCGACTGCAAATCAGCCGATGCGGTCAACAAGGCCACTGGCGTCGTACCCAAGACCTGTTGTTGCTTGCGGGCCGTGACCTGGTTGAGGTCGACATCGTGCAGCCACAGTGTCTGGCCGTCCGCCAACAAGGTCTGTACAAAAGGCTTGCGGTATTCAAAACGGAATTTGCCCGGCCTTTGGAATTCGAAGCTACCGGTCGATGTCTTGCTGCGCGGGGTTTGTCCGGCGCGGCTCGGGGATGTGACGACCTGCGTGAAGTCTGCGCGCCCGCTGCGGGTCTGTTTGACGAACTGCGCCAGCAGGTCAACGCCATCGGCCTGCGCCGGCCATCCCCAGGACAGGGCCAAACCCACGCAAAAAACCAGTAACCAGGAAGCCGTTGGGATTCGGCGCAAACCCAAATAAGTCGTCATCAGCATCACTCAGCCCGAGCGGGCACCAAAATTTCACGCTGTCCGCTGCCGCTCATGCTGCTGACCAGACCCGCTTTTTCCATGTCTTCGACCAGACGAGCTGCACGGTTGTAACCAATCTTGAGGTGACGCTGGACCAGTGAAATGCTGGCCTTGCGGTTCTTCAAGACCACCTCGACCGCCTGGTCGTACATCGGGTCTTTCTCGCTGTCATCACCCTCACCCAGCATGCCACCATCGTCGTCCACCGAACCGCCTTCGAGCACGCCTTCGATGTAATCGGGCTCGCCCTGACTCTTGAGGTAACTCACCACACGGTGAACCTCTTCGTCACTGACAAAAGCGCCGTGGACCCGGATCGGGAAACCCGTACCCGAAGGCATGTACAGCATATCGCCCATGCCCAGCAGAGCTTCAGCGCCCATTTGGTCCAGAATGGTGCGACTGTCGATCTTGCTGGATACCTGAAACGCGATACGTGTCGGAATATTGGCCTTGATGAGGCCCGTGATCACGTCCACGCTGGGGCGCTGTGTGGCCAGGATCAAATGGATGCCTGCGGCGCGGGCCTTTTGGGCCAGGCGGGCGATCAATTCCTCGATCTTCTTGCCAACCACCATCATCAGGTCGGCCAGCTCGTCGATCACCACCACGATGTGCGGCAGGCGCTTGAGCGGCTCGGGATCGTCCGGGGTCAGGCTGAAGGGGTTGTAGATGAACTCTTCACGCGCGGTGGCATCGTCAATTTTCTGGTTGTAGCCGGCCAGGTTGCGCACGCCCATCTTGCTCATGAGCTTGTAGCGCTTTTCCATTTCGGCCACGCACCAGTTCAGTCC
>CANHUM010000240.1 GCA_947463845.1 Comamonadaceae bacterium | reverse complement strand
TCTTTGCCCCCTGCTCCGGTCGGGCGGCCTTGTGGGCGGTTTTTAGCGTAGTCCAGACTGGCGAAATAACCCGCCATGCCCAACATGGTGGCGGCCATGCCCACACCAATGCGGGCTTCGTTCATCATGTGGAACATGCATTTGAGGCCATCGCCGGGCTTGCCCACCAAATAGCCCACAGCGCCACTACCGGCGCCGTCCAAGCCACCACCTGATTGACCTCTTACGGGGTATTTCCCTTCGCCAAAATTCAACAGCGTATTGGTCGTCCCGCGCCAGCCGCATTTGTGATTGAGTCCCGCCAACGCCACATCGTTGCGCTCACCCGTCAGTTGCCCGTTGGTATCCACCAGCTTTTTGGGCACGATGAACAAGGAGATGCCTTTGACGCCGGCCACCAACTGGCCATTCGCATCGGGAATTTTGGCCAAGACCAAATGGATGATGTTCTCGGAGAGTTCGTGCTCACCCGAGGAGATCCACATCTTGTTGCCTTTGAGGCGGTAACGAGGCCCCAGGGCATCGACCTCAAAATCAGGCCCATCGGGCATCGCGCGGGTTGTCACATCGCTGAGTGACGAGCCGGCTTGCGGTTCGCTCAGACACATGGTTCCAGAAAAACGCCCGGAAAATTCGTTGGCTGCAAACACCTTTTTTTGCAGCTCGGTGCCATGCACCATGAGCAAATTGGCGTTGCCACTGGTCAGCATGCCGGATCCGATGCTGACCGATGCCATGGCAAAAAAAGCATTGGCTGCAGCTTCTACGGTGTAGGGCAGCTGCATGCCACCCATTTCATAATCTTGCGCTGCGCTGAGCATCCCCGATTCGGCATAGGCCTTGTACGCATCGTGCGTCGCCTGAGGCAGGATGACCTTTTCACCATCAAAGTGTGGCTCCTGCGTGTCGACCAAGCGATTGAACGGTGCATACTTTTCACGTGCGATGCGCTCGCAGGTGTCCAGGACGGCGTCAAAGGTTTCGCGGCTGTGGTCGGCAAAACGCGCGCGGCTTTGTAACTTTTCAACTTGCAGCCAATCGTGAAGCAAGAAGTCAACGGTGGGGCGCAGGCTCATATCGCATCATTTCGTCAATCAACACAGAGAAAAAAAGGCGGTCAGCTACAAACCGACCGCCTGGGAGCTGATCCATGTTCAATCAGCAGGGAGATCACAGCACTTCAAAAATGCCGCAAGCCCCCATACCGCCGCCAATGCACATCGTCACCGCGACGTGCTTGGCACCGCGGCGCTTGCCCTCGATCAGAGCGTGTCCTGTCAGACGCTGGCCAGACACGCCATAGGGGTGACCCACCGCAATGGCCCCCCCATTGACATTCAATCGATCAGCCGGGATGCCCAATTTGTCGCGGCAGTACAGCACCTGCACGGCAAAGGCTTCATTCAGCTCCCACAGGTCAATGTCTTGCACGGTGAGGCCCAATCGCGCCAGCGCCTTGGGCACAGCGTACACAGGACCAATACCCATCTCATCCGGCTCACAGCCCGCCACGGCAAAACCAAGGAAACGGCCCAGAGGTTTGAGGCCACGCTGCTCGGCCAGTTTTTCGTCCATCAACACGCAAGCGCCTGCACCATCAGAGAACTGACTGGCATTGCCCGCCGAGACCAGGCCGCCAGGCAACGCCGAGCGCAGGCCACTGATGGCTTCCACAGTGGTGCCTTCGCGCAGGCCTTCGTCCACGCTCACGGTCACTTGCTTGGTAGTCATGCCCATGACTTTGTCGGCCACACCCGCGGTCACTGTGATGGGTGCGATTTCGTCGTTGAACAATCCAGCAGCTTGTGCAGCGCAGGCCTTTTGTTGGCTGGCAGCACCATACTCGTCCATGCGGTCGCGACCAATTTTGTAACGCTTGGCCACTTGCTCGGCGGTTTGCAGCATGTTCCAGTAAATCTCGGGTTTCATTTTGGCCAGAGCCAAGTCCTGCAGCATATGGGTGTTCATTTCTTGCTGAACACAAGAAATGCTTTCCACACCGCCTGCCACATAAACCTGACCTTCACCCGCAATGATTCGTTGGGCGGCCAATGCGATGGTTTGCAAACCAGAAGAGCAAAAACGGTTGACCGTCATGCCAGAAACAGAAATAGGCAATCCGGCCTTGAGGGCGATCTGACGGGCGATGTTGGCGCCCGTGGCGCCTTCCGGCGTGGCGCAGCCCATGATCACATCTTCAACCTCAGCGGCGTCAATGCCTGCGCGGGCCACAGCGTGTTGCACCGCATGTCCACCCAAAGTGGCGCCATGGGTCATGTTGAAAGCACCCTTCCAGCTTTTGGCAAGAGGTGTGCGGGCGGTGGATACGATGACAGCATTCGTCATGATGGTGAACCTTTAGTGAATCAGTTGAATGTCTTGCCGTCGGCCACCAAACGCGCCAACAAAGGCGCAGGTTGCCAGAATTGGGCATCGTCATGGGGGTTCTTGGCGAAGCGTTTCATGGCTTCTGCCACATTGAACAGCCCCACCGTGTCGGCATACAACATGGGACCACCGCGCCAGAACGGGAAGCCATAGCCAGTGATGTAGACCATGTCAATGTCGCTGGCTTTGCTGGCGATGCCTTCTTCCAAAATGTGGCAGGCTTCATTCACCAACGAGAACACCAGTCGCTGCACGATTTCCTCATCTGAAATCTTGCGCGGCGTGATACCGATCGCGGCCCGGTGCTTTTCGATCATTTCCACCACCACAGGGCTTGGAATGGCATCACGCTTACCCGCTTGATAGTCGTACCAGCCAGCACCGGTTTTTTGACCATAGCGGCCCATTTCACACAGCAGGTCAGCGGTCTTGCTGTACTTCATGCCAGGCTTTTCCTGATAGCGACGCTTGCGGATCGCCCAACCAATGTCGTTGCCAGCCAAGTCACCCATGCGGAATGGCCCCATGGCAAATCCGAATTTTTCAACAGCTTTGTCTACCTGGGCTGGGGTGCAACCCTCTTCGATCAGGAAACCAGCCTGACGGCTGTACTGCTCGATCATGCGGTTGCCAATGAAACCGTCACACACACCGGAGACCACCGCGGTTTTCTTGATCTTTTTACCAATGGCCATCACGGTGGCCAGCACATCCTTGGCAGTTTTTTCGCCACGCACGACTTCCAGCAGCTTCATGACGTTGGCGGGGCTGAAGAAATGCATGCCCACAACGTCTTGTGGACGCGAGGTGAATGATGCGATCTTGT
>CANHUM010000239.1 GCA_947463845.1 Comamonadaceae bacterium | reverse complement strand
TGTGCGCAACCTCTGGGCCAAACGTGCGGGCACTTCGGGTCAGACCTTGGCCTTTGCCGGACACACCGACGTGGTACCCACCGGTCCGCTGGCGCAATGGGACAGCGACCCCTTCACCCCCACCCACAAAGATGGCAAGTTGTTTGGCCGTGGCGCAAGCGACATGAAAACCTCACTCGCGGCCATGGTCGTGGCCGTGCAGGAATTTCTGGCTGCCCATCCCAACCCGGCTTTGGGCATTGCCTTTTTGCTGACCAGTGACGAGGAAGGTCCAGCGCTCAACGGCACTGTGGTCCTCTGCCAAAAGCTCCAAGCCCGTGGCGATGCACCCCAGTTTTGCATCGTGGGCGAGCCCACCTCGGTGCAACAGACGGGCGACATGATCAAGAACGGCCGACGCGGCACGATGAGCGGCAAGCTGACGGTCAAAGGCGTGCAAGGCCACATCGCCTACCCGCACCTGGCCGACAACCCGATTCACCGCCTGGCCCCGGCCCTGGCCGAACTGGTGGCGATCCGCTGGGACGAAGGCAACGCTTTCTTCCCGCCCACCAGCTGGCAGGTGAGCAACATCCACGCTGGTACTGGCGCGAGCAACGTGATCCCGGGCGACTGCGTTGTGGATTTCAACTTCCGCTTTTGCACGGAGTCCACGCCCGAGAGCCTGCAGAAGCGCCTGACCGCCGTGCTGGACAAGCATGGCCTCCAGTACGAGTTGGCATGGACGATCGGCGGCCTGCCCTTTTTGACCACGCCCGGCACACTGGTTGGCGCCATCCAAAAGGCCATCAGCGACGAAACCGGCCTCACGACCGAGCTGTCCACCACGGGTGGCACCAGCGACGGCCGCTTCATCGCCCAAATCTGCCAGCAAGTGATCGAGTTCGGTCCGCCCAATGCGACCATTCACAAGGTCAACGAACATGTGGCGCTGGCCGACATCGCCCCCCTGAAAAACATTTACCGCCGCACGCTCGAACAACTCGATACAGGTCTGACGGCATGAGCGCCATGACCTTGTCGGCACTGATCGATCAGTCTGCTGTGCGGCTGCAGACTGCGGGTGTGGCCTTCGGTCACGGCACCCAAAGCGCCTTTGACGAAGCCGTCTGGCTGGTACTCTGGCGTCTGGGCTTGCCCTTGGACGTCGAACTGGGCGAAGTGGGGGACCAGGCCGTGACGCCCAAACAGCAAGCCGAATGCAGCGCCCTCATCGATGAACGCATCACCAGCCGCAAGCCTGCCGCCTACCTCACACGAGAAGCCTGGCTGCAAGGGGTGTCGTTTTACATCGACGAACGCGCCATCGTGCCACGCAGCCTGATCGCCGAAGTGCTGGCCGACGGAACCATCGATGCTTGGCTGAGTGATAAGACGAAAAAAGTACTGGACCTGTGCACCGGTAACGGCAGCCTGGCCGTGCTGGCGGCACTGGCCTGGCCCGAGGTGCAGGTGACAGGGGCTGACATTTCAAATGACGCGCTGGCGGTAGCGGCCATCAATGTGGCGCGGCACGATCTGCAAGAGCGCGTGACGCTGCTGCAAAGCGACGGCCTGAACGCACTGAACCCACCCGTACACGACCGGTTTGACCTGATCCTGTGCAACCCGCCGTATGTTTGTCAGGCCAGCATGGACGCCTTGCCCGCTGAATACCGCGCAGAGCCCGAACTGGCGCTGGCGGGCGGCACAGATGGCATGGACTTTGTGCGCCAGTTGTTCAAGGATGCGCCCGCACGCATGAACGAAAATGCGTTGCTGGTGCTGGAGATCGGCAACGAGGTGGAACACTTCATCGCGGCCTTTCCCGGGCTCGAAGTGGCTTGGCTCGACACCAGCGCCGGTGACGATCAGGTGCTGCTGATCACCCGGCAAGCCCTGCTTCTGCACCGATAATCGCGCCTCACCCATAAAAATCTCGGCCACACACAGAGTGTCATTGCCGCGCAGGCGCAGATCCATCTCAGCCCAAGCACATGCCCCAACATCTGGATTCCCGCCTGGGCGGGAATGACAAACAATTTGCCCCCGGAACCCTTCCGGTCACTGCTGTTTCATGATCAACCTCAAAAACGTCACCCTCCGCCGAGGCACCAAGGTGCTGCTGGACCAAACTTCGGTCACCCTCAACCCCGGAGAGAAAGTCGGTTTGGTCGGCCGCAACGGCGCGGGCAAGTCCACTTTGTTTGCACTGTTCAATGGCACGCTGCATGAAGACGGAGGCGACTTTGAGATGCCCAAAGCCTGGCGCATGGCCCAGGTGGCCCAAAACATGCCCGAGACCGACCAGAGTGCCAGCGAATTCGTGCTGGAAGGCGACACCCGACTGGCCGAACTGCGTCAGCGCCTGGCCGCCGCCGAAGAAAGTGGCGATGGCATGGAGATGGCCCACGTCTATACAGATTTGGCCGACGCGGGCGACCATGACGCCCTGCCCCGTGCCGAAGCATTGATTTTGGGTCTGGGATTTCGGGTGGACGAACTCACCCAGCCGGTCAACAGTTTTTCGGGCGGCTGGCGCATGCGGCTGCAGCTGGCCCGGGCCTTGATGTGTCCGTCTGACATCTTGCTGCTCGACGAACCTACCAACCACCTGGACCTGGACGCCTTGGTCTGGCTTGAAGCCTGGCTGCAGCGCTATGCGGGCACGATGATCGTGATCAGCCACGATCGGGAATTTTTGGATGCGGTGACCAACGTCACGCTGCACATCGAAAACGCCAAACTGACCCGTTACGGCAGCAACTACAGCGGTTTTGAAATTTTGCGAGCCCAGCAGATGGAGCTGCAACAGGCCTCATTTGCCAAGCAGCAGGACAAGATCGCCCACCTGCAAAAGTTCATCAACCGCTTCAAAGCCCAGGCCAGCAAGGCCAAGCAGGCGCAAAGCCGCGTCAAGGCACTCGAGCGCATGGAAAAAGTCGCACCGCTGCTGGCCGAGGCCGAATTCACCTTCGGCTTCAAGGAACCCAACAACCTGCCCAACCCGATGCTGGCCATCAGCGAGGCAAGTTTTGGCTATAGGGTCGAAGGCGAGCCCAAGACCATCGTCCAGGGTGTCAGCAAGTCCGTTCTGGCCGGGCAACGCATCGGTATTTTGGGCGCGAACGGTCAAGGTAAATCGACCCTGGTCAAGACCATTGCCCGCACCATGCCGCAACTGGCGGGTACGCTCACCGAAGGCAAGGGTCTGAACATCGGTTATTTTGCCCAACAGGAACT
>CANHUM010000238.1 GCA_947463845.1 Comamonadaceae bacterium | reverse complement strand
CACCTGCGGCGCTTGCTGCGTCAGCTTTCGGGTGGACTTTTCTGTGTACGAGTACGAAGAAAGCGGCGGCGATGTGCCAGCAGGTTTGGCCTCGCCCATCACCGAGCACGCCTGCCGCATGCGCGGCACCGACCACAGCCCGCCGCGCTGCGCCGCGCTTTACGGCAAGACCGGCGAAAAAGCCATTTGTGGCATTTACGAATGGCGACCCTCGCCCTGCCGCGAGTTTGAAGAAGGCAGCCCAGCCTGCGAACAAGCCCGCCGCCGACACGGCTTGCCTGCACTGAACCCCTGAAGTCTTTTTTCTGGTTGTTGGAAATAACCGACACCACGGTTTTTTGGGCGGTGCTACCTTCGCACACCATGAAAAAACTTTGGGATATTTCCCCACCTTTGGATGCACAAAGTCCGGTCTTTCCGGGCGACACGCCTTACAGCCAGCAATGGGCCGCCACGATCTCGGACACCTGCCCCGTCAACGTGAGCGCCATCACACTGTCGCCGCATTTGGGCGCTCACGCCGATGCTCCGCTGCACTACGATCCGCAAGGCGCGGCCGTGGGGGCTTTGGGCCTGCTGCCCTTTCTGGGCCGCTGCCGCGTCATCCACACCATCCATGCGGCCCCCTTGATCACTATCGGCCACCTGCAGCACGCCCTGAACGACGTGCCCGAGAGGCTGCTGGTGCGCACCTACCGCCAAATGCCACTGAACCACTTCGACACCCAACTCACCGCCTTTGACCCCGCCTGCGTGCAGCACCTGGCCGACCTGGGCGTGATGCTGATCGGCACCGACAGCGCCAGCATCGACCCGGCCGACAGCAAAGCCTTGCCCAGCCACCAAGCCATTCGCCAGCGCGGTTTGCGCGTGCTGGAAAACCTGCTGCTCGACGAAGTGCCCGAGGGCGATTACGAGCTGATCGCCCTGCCCCTGAAACTCATGAGCGCCGACGCCAGCCCGGTGCGTGCGGTCTTGCGCGAACTTTGAGACACTCTTTGAAAAACACACCCATGATGAACCTCACACCCACCCTGCAAGAGTGCGAACTGTTGGATTTACAAGATCCCTTGCGCAGCCTGCGCGAGCAGTTCGATTTGCCCCCCGGCGTGATTTACCTGGACGGCAACTCGCTGGGTGTGCTGCCCAAAACCGCCCCGGCCCGCGTGGCCCATGCCGTCACACACGAATGGGGAACGGACCTCATCAAAAGCTGGAACACCGCGGGCTGGTTCACCCTACCCCAACGCGTGGGTGACAAAATTGCCCGCGTCATCGGCGCTCAAGCTGGCGAAGTGATCGCCGCCGACAGCACCTCGATCAACCTGTTCAAAGTGCTGGCTGCTGCGCTGCACATCGCCAAGGCCGACCACCCACACAAAACCAAAATCGTCAGCGAGCGCAGCAACTTTCCCACCGACCTGTACATCGCAGAAGCCTTGTGCAAAGAACGCGGCTACACGCTTCAATTGGTCGAAGCCGACGAAATCGCTTATGCGCTGCAAGCCGATGTGGCCGTGCTCATGCTCACCCATGTGAACTACCGCACTGGGTCCATGCACAACATGCAGGCCGTCACCGCACAGGCCCACGCCCAAGGCATCCTCACCGTTTGGGACTTGGCGCACAGCGCAGGTGCCGTGCCCGTCGACCTTAACGGCTCGGGGGCCGACTTTGCCGTGGGTTGCGGCTACAAATACCTCAACGGCGGCCCCGGTGCTCCAGCCTTTGTGTGGGTGCACCCACAGCACACCAACCGCTTTTGGCAACCGCTGGCCGGTTGGTGGGGCCATGCCGCGCCCTTTGCCTTCACACCCGACTACCAACCCGCCCAAGGCATCACCCGCTACCAATGCGGTACCCAACCCATCTTGAGCCTCACGGCACTCGACTGTGGTCTGGACGCTTTTTTGGCCGCAGAGCTGCTGGGCGGAATGGCCGCGCTGCGTCAAAAGTCGCTGGCCCTCACGGGTCTGTTCATGCAGCTGGTGCGCACGCGCTTGCACGGCTACGGCTTTGGCATCGCCACACCGACTGAGGAAGCCCTGCGCGGCTCGCAAGTGAGCCTCACCCGCGCAAATGGCGCTTACGCCATCGTGCAGGCCTTGATCGCACGCGGTGTGATTGGCGACTTCCGTGCGGGCGATGGCGGCGTGCATGCCGACATCCTGCGCTTTGGTTTCACACCGCTGTATGTGGGCTATGCCGACGTGTGGCAGGCCGCAGAGCACCTGTGCCAGGTCATGCAAAGCGGCGAGTGGCAAGACGCCCGCTTTGCGCAGAGGAATGCCGTGACATGAAAGGCCTGTCATGAGTTCCTGCCCTTTCGCCTCAGCCTCCACCTCCAACACGGCCAGCGCCGCAGCGGGCGATGCCACAGGCGAGCGCATCGTGCACGATGAAAAAGCCCAGCTCGACTTTGACGGTCGCATGAGTTACGGCGACTACCTGCAACTGGACGCCATCCTGAACGCGCAAAAACCGCTCTCGCCCGACCACAACGAGATGCTGTTCATCGTGCAGCACCAGACCAGCGAGCTGTGGATGAAGCTGATGCTGCACGAGCTGCAGGCTGCCATGGCGGGCATCGCCCAAGACCAGTTGCCCGACGCCTTCAAAAAGCTCGCCCGCGTCAGCCGCATCATGGAGCAGTTGGTGCACGCATGGGACGTGCTGGCCACCATGACGCCGCCCGAGTACAGCGCCATTCGCCCCTATCTCGCGCAGTCGAGTGGCTTCCAGAGCTGGCAATACCGCTGCATTGAGTTTGCGATGGGCAACAAAAACGCGGCCATGCTGCAGCCCCACGCCCACCGCCCTGACCTGTCTGCCATCGTGCAAGCCGCCTACGAAGCCCCCTCGCTGTACGACCAATGCCTGCGGTTGTTGCAACGCCGCGGCCTGGAGGTGCCGGACACCCACACCCAACGCGATTGGCGACAGCCCTACCCGGCAAGCGTTGCGGTCGAGAACGCCTGGCTGGTGGTCTACCGCAACCCGCAGCAGCACTGGGACCTGTACCAGTTGGGGGAAGAGTTGACCGATCTGGAAGACGCCTTCCGCCTGTGGCGCTTTCGGCATGTGACCACCGTGGAGCGCGTGATCGGCTTCAAACGCGGCACGGGCGGCACGAGCGGCGTGAGCTATTTGCGTAAGATGCTGGACACCGTGCTTTTCCCAGAAATTTGGACGCTGCGCACGCAACTGTGAATTGCCTCACCCGACGCGGAT
>CANHUM010000237.1 GCA_947463845.1 Comamonadaceae bacterium | reverse complement strand
GCGTTCCCTGTTTCAAACCGAATGTGATTTTTTGGAGACCCCATGTTCATCTCTTCAGCTTTTGCCCAAACTGCTCCTGCCGCTGCCTCAGGGGGTGATTTCACTTCCACCCTGATGAGCATGCTGCCTTTGCTGCTGATGTTTGTGGTTCTTTACTTCGTCATGATCCGCCCCCAGATGAAGAAGCAGAAAGAGCACCGTGCCATGGTCGACGCATTGGCCAAGGGTGACGAAGTGGTCACCGCCGGTGGTTTCCTGGGCAAGGTCAGCAAGTTGGGTGACGCCTACATTGGCATTGAAGTCGCTACTGGCGTTGAAGTCCAGATGCAGCGCAGCGCCGTGGTCCAGGTTTTGCCTAAAGGCACGATCAAGTAACACGCCGATTTTCTTTTTGTTCGCGAGTTGTCATGAACCGTTATCCCCTTTGGAAGTACCTCACCCTGGTCATTGCCCTGTTGCTGGGCGCGGTTTATACCTTGCCCAACTTTTATGGCGAGGCACCCGCTGTCCAAGTGTCTTCCGGTAAAGCGACCATCAAGGTAGACAACTCCACTTTACAAAAAGTTGAAGAGGCCCTAAAAAATGGCAACTCGACGCCTCAGTCGATTGCCCTTGAAGGAGGGTCGATCCGGGCCCGTTTTGAGAACACCGATCAACAACTGAAAGCCAAAGACCTGATTCAAAAGGCACTGATTCCAGATCCATCAGACCCGCAATTTGTGGTGGCACTGAATCTGGTCTCGCGATCGCCCGATTGGTTGACGGCCTTGCACGCTTCGCCGATGTATCTGGGTCTGGATCTTCGCGGCGGTGTCCACTTCATGTTGCAAGTGGACATGCAGGCTGCCTTGAATCAGCGCATTGAGTCGATGGCGGGTGACCTGCGCAGTGCGATGCGGGAAAAGGACATTCGTCATGGCGGTCTGAGCCGCAATGCCCAGACGATTGAAATCAGGGTTCGCGATACCCAGCAAGCGGACGCTGTTAAGAGGTTGATCTCTGATCAGTTTGCAGATTTGCAAGTTCGGGACACTGGCGATGCTGCGGGTCCGGGGCTGGCGGTCACCATCAAGCCCGAGGCGGCCCGTCGAGTTCAGGATCAGGCCCTGAAGCAAAACATCACCACCTTGCACAACCGCATCAACGAATTGGGCGTGGCTGAACCGGTGATCCAGCAGCAGGGTCTGGACCGCATCGTGGTGCAATTGCCCGGTGTGCAAGATACGGCCAAGGCCAAGGACATTCTCGGCCGCACGGCGACTCTGGAGGTGCGCATGGTGGACGAGAGCACCGAAGCCCGTGCGGCAGAGCAGGGGGGGCTGGTGCCTTTTGGTGCAGAACGTTATCTGGAGCGCGATGGTCGGCCCTTGATCGTCAAGAAGCAGGTGGTGCTCACCGGTGACAACTTGACGGACGCGCAGCCTGGATTTGACAGCCAGACCCAGGAGCCTGTGGTCAACCTGACGCTGGATGGCAAGGGTGCTCGCATCTTCAAGGACGTGACGCGTGACAACGTGGGCAAGCGGATGGCCATCATCTTGTTCGAGAAGGGCAAGGGCGAGGTGGTCACAGCACCGGTGATCCGCGCTGAAATCGGGGGCGGTCGGGTGCAGATTTCCGGCCGCATGACCACCGTCGAAGCCAATGACACCGCGCTGCTACTGCGGGCTGGTTCACTGGCTGCGCCCATGGAGATCATTGAAGAGCGCACCATTGGTCCAAGCCTGGGCGCAGAAAACATCGCCAAAGGCTTCAACAGCGTGACCTGGGGCTTTGTGGTGATTGTGTTGTTCATGGTGATTTATTACGCCATGTTCGGTTTGTTCTCCGGCATTGCGTTGGGTGTGAACCTGCTGTTCCTGGTGGCCATCTTGTCGATGCTGCAAGCCACCTTGACCCTGCCCGGCATGGCCGCGATGGCGCTGGCGCTGGGCATGGCCATTGACTCGAACGTGCTGATCAATGAACGCGTTCGCGAGGAGCTGCGCAACGGCGTGAGCCCGCAAGCTGCCATCCACGCAGGCTATGACCGCGCTTGGGCCACGATTTTCGACTCCAACATCACCACCCTGATTGCGGGCATTGCCCTGCTGGCTTTTGGCTCCGGCCCTGTGCGCGGCTTTGCGGTGGTGCACTGCATCGGCATTTTGACCAGCATGTTCTCGGCGGTGTTCTTCTCTCGCGGCCTGGTCAACCTTTGGTATGGCGGCAAGAAGAAACTCAAATCGGTGTCGATTGGCACGGTATGGCGGCCCGAGGCTGGCACAGCGGTGAAAGCCGACTAAGGGGAGAGGACCATGGAATTATTCAAAATCAGAAAAGACATCCCCTTCATGAAGCATGCGTTGGTCTTCAACGCTATCTCCTTCATCACTTTTGCATTGGCGGTGTTCTTTTTGTTTTCCCGGGGTCTTCACCTGTCGGTGGAGTTCACGGGCGGTACCCTGATGGAAGTCAGTTACAGCCAGCCCGCAGACCTGCAAAAGGTGCGGGGCACTGTGGCCAAGCTGGGTTTCTCCGAAGTGCAGGTCCAGAATTTCGGTTCAGCAAGGGATGTGATGATCCGTTTGCCTGCTCAAAAAGGGGTAAGCTCGGCCCAGCAAAGCGACAAGGTTCTGGAGGCGCTCAAGGCCAATGATCCTGATGTGACCTTGCGCCGTACTGAATTTGTCGGACCGCAAGTGGGCGATGAATTGGCCGAGGATGGCCTCAAGGCCCTGGCCTTTGTGGTCATCGGTATCATGATTTATCTGGCGATCCGTTTCGAATGGAAGTTCGCCGTATCGGCCATCATCGCCAACTTGCACGACGTGATCATCATCCTGGGCTTTTTCGCTTTCTTCCAGTGGGAGTTTTCGCTGGCCGTTCTGGCCGCCGTGCTGGCGGTGCTGGGTTACTCGGTGAACGAATCGGTGGTGATTTTTGACCGGATCCGCGAGAACTTCCGCCGTTATCGCAAGATGAGCACGCTCGAGGTGATTGACAACGCGATCACCTCCACCATCAGCCGCACCATCATCACCCACGGCTCCACGCAGATCATGGTGTTGTCCATGCTGCTGTTTGGGGGCGAGACCTTGCACTACTTTGCGATGGCGCTGACGATTGGCATTTGCTTTGGCATTTATTCTTCGGTGTTTGTGGGCGCTGCAGTGGCCATGTGGCTGGGCATCAGCCGAGAAGACATGGTCAAGCCGGTCAAAAAAGACATCGACCCGAACGACGAAAATTCGGGCGC
>CANHUM010000236.1 GCA_947463845.1 Comamonadaceae bacterium | reverse complement strand
GGCTTGGTCGCGCAGCAGTTGCGTCAAGAAACGCACATAAGCTTGGGTGGTGGAGATTTCACGGCCCTCGGCGGTGGGCTCCATGACAGCCTTGAAGGTGTCGAGCGAGGGCACTGTGAAGCTCTCTTCGGCCTTGGCGCGGCGCTTGGGCAAATATCCACCCAGCGCTTGACGGCGCTCGTGCAAGTAACGCATCTCTGGCGTGTCGTCAGCTGGCTTGTAAAAGGGAATAGTGGCCAACTCGCTGTCCGGAATCGGAATGTTGAAGCGGTCGCGCATGTACTTGATGTCGTCGTCTGTGAGCTTCTTGGTTTGGTGAACGGTGTTCTTTCCCTCGCCCGCCTTGCCCATGCCAAAGCCCTTGACGGTCTTGATCAGCAGCACGGTGGGCTGGCCTTTGGTGTTCACCGCCTGGTGGTAGGCGGCATAGACCTTTTGCGGGTCGTGACCGCCGCGTTTGAGGTTCCAGATGTCGTTGTCCGACAGGTGCGACACCATTTCCAGCGTGCGCGGGTCGCGGCCAAAAAAGTGCTTGCGCACATAGGCGCCGTCGTTGGCTTTGAAGGCCTGGTAGTCGCCATCCAGGGTTTCCATCATCAGTTTGCGCAGGGCGCCGTCCTTGTCGCGGGCCAGCAAGCTGTCCCACTCGCTGCCCCACAGCAGCTTGATGACGTTCCAGCCAGAACCGCGGAATTCGCCTTCGAGCTCTTGCACGATCTTTCCGTTGCCACGTACAGGACCGTCCAGCCGCTGCAAGTTGCAGTTGACGACAAAGATCAGGTTGTCCAGGTTTTCGCGCGCGGCCAAACCAATGGCACCCAATGATTCGACTTCGTCCATCTCGCCGTCACCGCAGAACACCCAGACCTTGCGGTTTTCGGTATTGGCAATGCCACGGGCATGCAAATATTTGAGGAAACGCGCCTGGTAAATGGCCATCAAAGGGCCAAGGCCCATGGACACGGTGGGGAACTGCCAGAACTCGGGCATGAGTTTGGGGTGTGGATAGCTGGACAAACCATTGCCATCGACTTCTTGACGGAAGTTGAGCAATTGCTCTTCTGTCAAGCGGCCTTCAAGGTAAGCCCTCGCATAAACGCCGGGGGAAACGTGACCCTGAATGTAGAGGCAATCGCCCCCATGGTTTTCATTCTCGGCGTGCCAAAAATGGTTGAAACCGGCACCAAACATGTGGGCCAACGAGGCGAAAGAGCCAATGTGTCCGCCCAAATCGCCGCCATCTGCGGGGTTGTGGCGGTTGGCCTTGACCACCATTGCCATGGCGTTCCAGCGCATATAGGCGCGAAGACGCTCTTCGATTTCGATGTTGCCGGGGCAACGGGCTTCTTCGGTGGGCTCAATGGTGTTGACATAACCCGTCGTGGCCGAAAACGGCAAATCGATGCTGTGTTGACGGGCTTCTTCGAGCAAGCCTTCCAGCAAAAAGTGGGCGCGCTCGGGGCCCGCTTTCTCAATGACGGCGGACAGCGCATCCATCCATTCGCGGGTTTCTTGGCTGTCAGTGTCTTGCACCGTTTGTTGAGGTGTTGCCGCTGTCATATTTGTCTCCTGGTGGTCATGGTCTTTGGACTGGCCGAAATTTTCTCATATTTTTCTTTTTATTTCAAATTATGCGGATGTGTTTTGCATTGTGAAATTACAATCAAGCCTTGGGCTTTTGTTATGACTGTTTTGACATGTCCGTCCTCTAAACTCGGGCAATGGAATTGAACAAAACAACGTCGGTTGTGAAAAAGGTGAGCCCTTGGACATGGTGGCTCTCGTGGTGGCGCCGCCAATCGCCCAACAAACAGGACCGTTTTGCCAACTTGGCCCCTGTTGCTGCAGTGGTCTTATTTCTGGCCGCTATTGCGAGTGCATTCTGGTATCTGAGGGTTGAAGAGGTCGAACGTGAGCAGGAAGCCATTAAAAGAGATGTGGAATACGCGCAACAGCGCCTGAGGCTTCGCCTGCTGGAGCGACAAGAGCAGGTGATGCGACTGGCCAGGGACGTCTCCAACCGGGAGATCAGGCTGGATCAATTTTTGATTCGATCAGAGTCTTTGGTGCAACAGTACCCCGAGTTTTTGTCGCTGACTTGGATCGATGACCGGCGCCGAATCGTGGCCAACCAAAGTATCTCCAGCATCTCCTCGAGCCAACAGCTGCGTACAGGCAGCACCTTGAAAACAGGCGATACAGAGAGCTTGTTCAGTTTGACCAGAGACTTGATGCAGCCTATTTATGGGCAAATCTCCGTGGAAGCCGAGCGCGATACGCCCATGAACGTGTTGCAGCTGCACACCCCTTTGAGCAACGATCAAGGTCGATTCAATGGGGTCATCATGGCGCAATACAGCATGGAGGGACTGCTTAGATACGGCATTCCTACCGAGGTATTGGCCAAATATGCCGTGGCCTTGCAAGACGGCGAAGGGCGCTTGCTGGCCGGCCAATCGATTGCCTCCCGTGCGGTTTTATGGTCTTTGCTACCAGGCAGCGACAAGCCCCACAACGATTTTGAAATTCCGGTTTCCCCCGTCGGCAACGACTTGGTCTTACGTGCCCAAACTTGGCGAACCTCTCAGGGCCTGGTGGGCAGCGGGCTATTTTGGCTGGTCAGCGTTCTCAGTGCGATGACCGCCTGGATGCTGATTGCCAATTGGCGACACACCCGAAGGCGGTTACAGGCTCAAAAAGCCTTGGTGGCAGAGACCAACTTTCGTCGCGCCATGGAAAACTCCATGCTGACCGGCATGCGTGCGCTGGATTTGCGTGGCCGCATCACCTATGTGAACCCGGGTTTTTGCCACATGACGGGCTGGAGTGAGTCCGACTTGGTGGGCGCCGTCGCGCCCTTCCCTTACTGGCCTGAACAAGACCGTGAACTCTTGATGCGCCGCTTGGAAGAAGAAATCAGCGGACAACATTCGGCTGGGGGATTCCAAGTCAGGGTCAAACGCAAGAACGGTCAGTTGTTTGAAGCCCGTATGTACGTTTCCCCTTTGATTGACGCCACGGGCAAGCAAACGGGCTGGATGACATCGATGACCGACATCACCGAACCCAACCGCATCCGTGAACAACTGGCCAGTTCGCACGAGCGCTTCACCATCGTGCTGGAGGCACTGGACGCTTCGGTGTCAGTAGCGCCCCTGGGCAGCGAAGAGTTGCTGTTTGCCAACAAGCTTTACCGTTTGTGGTTTGGGCAAGACACCGAAGGTCACCTGCGGCTGGTCCAGCAAGC
>CANHUM010000235.1 GCA_947463845.1 Comamonadaceae bacterium | reverse complement strand
TGGTGCGCGAGTTGCTCATCGCCTCCATGTTCGGGGCCAGCGCCCTGACCGACGCCTTCAATGTGGCTTTTCGTATTCCGAATCTGTTTCGACGGTTGTTTGCCGAAGGTGCTTTCAGCCAGGCTTTTGTGCCTGTGCTGGCGGCCACTCGGGCGCAACATGGCGATGACGCCACCAAAGAGGTGATTGACAGTGTGGCCACGGCCCTGGCTTGGTCTTTGCTGGCCTTGTCTGTGCTGGGCGTGTTGGTGTCACCGTGGCTGGTCTGGGCCCTGGCCAGCGGTCTGCAGCAGGATCCGCGGGGCTATACCGCGGCGGTGAACATGACGCGCTGGATGTTCCCCTACATTGCATTCATGTCCATGGTGGCTTTGTCTGCGGGTATCCTGAACACATGGAAGCGTTTTGCGGTGCCTGCAGCGACGCCCGTCCTGCTCAATGTGAGCGTGATTGGGGCCACTTGGTGGCTCGCACCCTGGCTGGCTGGCCAAGGCATTGAGTCCATCTACGCATTGCCCGTGGGCGTGATGTTGGGGGGATTGTTGCAATTGGGAATACAGATCCCAGCGTTGGCCCGGCTGGGTTTGCTGCCCCGTTTGGGCGTGCGGCCCCGCGCCGTCAAAAAATCCTGGACCAACCCCGCCACATTGAACATCCTGCGTCTGATGGGTCCCGCTTTGCTGGGCGTCGGCGTAGCACAGATTTCATTGCTCATCAACACGCAGATTGCCTCTCACCTGACGCCGGGCAGCGTCAGTTGGCTCACTTATGCCGATCGGTTGATGGAGTTTCCGACAGCCATTTTGGGTGTGGCCCTGGGCGTGGTGCTGATGCCGCAGTTGGCGGCAGCCAAAGCCACGGGCGACCAGGAGCGCTATTCGGCCATGCTCGATTGGGGTTTGCGTCTGGTGCTGCTCCTGGCCTTGCCTTGTGCTGCAGCTTTGCTGGTTTTTTCTCAGCCCCTGGTGTCGGTGCTTTACCACTATGGGGCCTTCACCGACCGTGATGTGCAGCAAACCACTTTGGCGCTCACGGGCTATGGGGTGGGTTTGCTGGGCCTGGTGGCCATCAAAGTGCTGGCTCCGGGTTACTACGCCAGCCAGGACATTCGCACGCCGGTTCGCATTGCCGTGGCGGTATTGGTTCTCACGCAGGTGTTCAATTTGGCGTTGGTACCCGTCCTGGCCCATGCCGGGCTGGCGCTGTCCATTGGCCTGGGCGCATTGGTCAATGCCTTGTGGCTTCTGGTGGGTCTGCTGCGCCGGGGCAGTTACAGGCCGCAGCCGGGTTGGTGGCGCTTTGCCTTGCAGGTGTTGCTGGCCACAGGCTTGTTGACGGCTTTGCTCTGGTGTGCAGGGCACCACTTGCCTTGGGTGGCCATGCGCCAGGAGGCTTGGCTGCGCATCGGCTGGATGGGGTTGATTTTGTCGTCTTCGGCCTTGCTTTATTTCGGTGTGTTGTGGGCCACGGGTTTGCGGCTCAAGGCTTTCATCAAGCGTTGATGGACTACACATGTCATTGAACTGGTCTGCCCAGACGCCGTTGAGCTACTTTGCCAGCCTGGTTCAAAGCGATGAACACTTTCCTTTGCTGGAGGCGGCAGCCAGTCTGGCTCAGGATGAAGAGCCTTCGCTGGATGTGCAGCAGGTGCTCGACGATGTTGCACGTTTGCAAAAGCGGGTCATGGCGCGCATCCCTGACGAGTCCGATGATTTGACCCGCTTGGCCATCCTGACACAGGTTTTTCACAAGGACCTGGGTTTTGGGGTGAACGCCAACGATTACTATGCGCCGGAGAACAGTTACCTCCATGAGGTCTTGCGCACGCGTCGGGGAATTCCGATTTCTTTGGCGGTCATCTGGCTGGAGCTGGCGCAGGCGCTGGAGTTGGAGGCGCAAGGCGTTTCATTTCCTGGCCATTTCCTCGTCAAGGTCGCCCTGGAAGGTGGTTTGGTGGTGCTGGATCCACTGACCGGCGAATCATTGGGGTTGGACAACCTGTCCGAGCGCTTGAACCCTTACCGGGAGCCGGCAGATCGGGCGGCCGCCCCCGACCTGGACGACGGTGAAACCCCATTGGGTTTGTATTTGCAAGCCTGTCCGCCTCGCGATGTCCTGGCCCGCATGCTGCGCAACCTGAAAGAAATTTTTCGTTCCCAGGAGGACTGGCCGCGCATGCTGCAGGTGCTCGACCGTTTGGTGGTTTTATTGCCTGAGGGCTGGTCCGAGCGGCGTGACCGGGGCTTGGTCCATGCAGAGCTGGGGCATGTGCGCGAAGCCTTGCAGGACTTGAAGTTGTATCTGGAGGCTGTGCCTGCAGGGCCTGACGCGGTGGCTTTGCGCAACCGGGTCAGCGAGCTCTCGGCGCTTTGACAGGGCTTCGGGCTGAACAGCTCAGGCCACCACCACTTGGGCGCCATCACCTTTCGGGGCGATGAGGCCAATGGTGTGTACCGTCTCCCCCGAAGCGCGCAGCGTGGCCGCACAGGCCTGGGCTTGATCGGCGCCAATCACCACCACCATGCCGATGCCATTGTTGAAGGTGCGGTTCATCTCGATGTCGTCGATGCCAGCGGTGGCTTGTAACCAGGCAAACAGTTCGGTCTGTGGCCAGCTGCCTTTTTGCAGGTGAGCGGCCAGGCCATCGGGCAAAACGCGGGGAATGTTTTCCAGTAAGCCACCACCGGTGATGTGGGCCAGGGCCTTGATGGGGTGAGTCGCCAGCGCGGCCAGCACGTTTTTCACGTACAAGCGGGTGGGACGCATGATGGCTTCTTTGAAGGGCATGCCATCCAAAGTGGCGGGTGCGCTGGCACCAGCGCGTTCAATGCACTTGCGCACCAAGGAAAAACCATTGGAATGCACACCATGGCTGGCCAAGCCCAGCACCACATCGCCCGGCTGAACATGGGCACCGGTCAGGATCTTGCTCTTTTCAACCGCACCGACGCAAAAACCGGCCAGATCGTATTCGCCAGCGGGGTACATACCGGGCATTTCCGCGGTTTCGCCGCCAATCAAGGCGCAGCCGCTCATTTCACAGCCTTTGGCGATGCCACCGACCACGCTGGCTGCGGTGTCCACATCGAGTTTCCCGCAGGCAAAGTAGTCCAGGAAAAACAGCGGCTCGGCGCCTTGTACCAGCACGTCGTTGACGCTCATGCCCACCAGGTCGATGCCCACGGTGTCGTGCATGTTCCATTCAAAAGCGAGTTTCAGTTTGGTGCCCACGCCGTCCGTGCCGCTG
>CANHUM010000234.1 GCA_947463845.1 Comamonadaceae bacterium | reverse complement strand
AGCCTGCGAACCCCTGCCCGACCTGCCCATCACCGAGCGACGAGCCGATGATCTGGCCTGGTTGTTTTACACCAGCGGCACCACAGGCCGGCCCAAAGGCGTGATGATCACCCACCGCAACCTGTTGACTATGGGGCTGGCCTATTTTTCGGATGTCGACACCATCGCTTCGAGCGACACCATCACCTATGCGGCCCCCATGTCTCACGGAGCGGGTATCTACGCCATCCCCCACCTGATGGCAGGGGCACGGCACATGGTGCCTCCTTCGGGTGGTTTTGATCCTGCCGAACTGTTTGTCTTGGGCCAACAGGTCGGGCCACTGTCCATGTTTGCCGCGCCCACCATCGTCAAGCGCCTGGTGGACCATGCAGCGGCAGCCGGGCTTTCTGCGCAGGCCTGCGGGCAGTCGTTCA
Source organism: Comamonadaceae bacterium (assembly GCA_947463845.1). GTDB lineage: Bacteria > Pseudomonadota > Gammaproteobacteria > Burkholderiales > Burkholderiaceae_C > Limnohabitans_A. The sequence goes on along the minus strand of CANHUM010000234.1, from coordinate 2,842 downwards.
AAACCGTGGTGTATGGCGGCGCCCCCATGTACGCGGCCGACATCCAGCGGGCGCTGGTTGTCATGGGCCCGCGCTTTGTACAGATTTATGGCCAAGGTGAAAGCCCGATGGTGGGCACGGCCTTGTCGCGTCAACACCTGCAAGACGCCGCTCACCCGCGCTATCTGCAACGCCTGGCTTCTGTCGGGGTAGCGCAAACGCCTGTGCGCATTCGGGTGACCGATGCCCAAGGGCATGATCTGCCACTGGGCGAAATTGGCGAAGTCCTGATTGGCGGAGACAGCGTCATGGCCGGGTATTGGCGCAACCCCGAAGCCACCGCGCAAGCGATCCAGAACGGCTGGCTTTTCACGGGTGACATGGGCAGCCTCGATGCAGACGGCTTTTTGACCCTGAAAGACCGCAGCAAGGACCTGATCATCAGCGGCGGCTCCAACATCTACCCTCGCGAGATCGAAGAGGTGCTGCTCAACGACCCGAACCTTGCCGAAGTGGCCGTAGTGGGGGCCCCTGATGCCGAATGGGGCGAAGTGGTGGTGGCGTTTGTGGTCGCTCGAGAAGGCCGCACGATTGACACCCGTGCACTGGACGCCCTGTGTCTGCAGGCTATCGCCCGCTTCAAGCGCCCCAAGCGCTACGAAGTGGTGAGCAGCTTGCCCAAAAACAACTACGGCAAAGTGCTCAAGACCCAACTGCGCCAGCAGCTGGCCTGAGCCCACCCCTCAGAAATTCAAGGTCTTGACACCTTGCGCTGTCCCCAGCAAGCACACTTGGGCTTTCTGCAGTGCAAACACTCCCACCGTAACCACGCCGGGCCACTGGCTCACGGCGGTTTCAAAGGCGACAGGATCGGTGATTTTGAGGCCCTTCACATCCACGATGTGCTGACCGTTGTCGGTGACCAACGGCTGGCCGTCTTTGAGGCGCACAGCAGCCGTGCCGCCCATGGCCGCAAACTGACGCATCACGCGTGCCGTGGCCATGGGAATGACTTCAACCGGCAACGGGAAGGCACCCAGCGCATCGACCAATTTGCTCTCGTCTGCGATGCAGACAAACTGCTTGCTCTGCGCCGCCACGATTTTTTCGCGGGTCAGTGCAGCACCACCGCCCTTGACCATGTGGCCTTGGTGGTCGATTTCGTCAGCGCCGTCGATGTAAACCGACAGGCTCTCGACCTCGTTGCTGTCAAACACCGGAATGCCCAGGGCTTTGAGACGCACGGTGGAGGCCTCGGAGCTGGACACTGCGCCCTTGATCTGGTCCTTGATCGTAACCAGGGCGTCGATGAATTTGTTGACCGTGGAGCCCGTCCCAACGCCGACGATTTCGCCAGGGACAACGTATTTCAGGGCGGCTTGGCCCACCAGGGCTTTGAGTTCGTCTTGGGTCATGAAAGGGACTCGGTTGAAAAGTCAAAAAGGCGGGCCGGGGTTTGCGACAATCGGAGCAATTGATCTCCACGCAGCATCTCCTGCACCCGTCTGGAATTATCCAATGTCCCTGATCCCATATTGCCTGACCCGCCCTGTTTTGTTCAGGATGGACCCCGAAGAAGCCCACGATCTGACCATCGAGGGCCTGGCCCGCACCCAGAACACCCCACTCGACCGCCTTTACCGCCAACCCTTTGTGGCCCAACCCATCACGCTGGCGGGACTGCATTTCCCCAACCGCGTCGGCATGGCTGCGGGTCTGGACAAAAACGCCCGCTGCATCGACGGTCTGGGCGCCATGGGTTTTGGCTTTGTCGAAGTCGGCACCGTGACGCCCAAGGCGCAGCCCGGCAACCCCAAGCCGCGCATGTTCCGACTGCCTGAAGCGCAAGCCCTGATCAACCGCCTGGGTTTCAACAACGACGGGCTGGACGCCTTCATCGCCAACGTCAAGCGCTCCAAATTCCGACAGCAAGGCCGCTTGCTCGGTCTGAACATCGGCAAAAACGCCGCCACGCCCATTGAAAACGCCACCGACGACTATGTGATCGCGCTGGCGGGCGTGTACCCGCATGCCGACTATGTGACCGTGAACATCTCCAGCCCCAACACCAAAAACTTGCGCGCCCTGCAAAGCGACGAGGCGCTCGACGGCCTGCTGGGCGCCCTGGTCGCGCAGCGCGAAGAACTGGCCGCAGAACACGGCCGCCGCGTGCCCATGTTCCTGAAAATCGCGCCCGATCTGGATGAAACCCAGGTCGGCGTGATCGCTGCCACCTTGCAAAAACACGGCATGGATGGTGTGATCGCCACCAACACCACGCTGGCACGTGACGCCGTGAGCGGCTTGGCGCACGCCGAAGAAACCGGCGGCCTGTCCGGCTCACCCGTGCTCGAAAGCAGCAACCGCGTGATCCGCGGGCTGCGCGCCGCTTTGGGCAAAGACTTCCCCATCATCGGCGTCGGCGGCATCCTGAGCGGGCACGACGCGATTTCAAAAATCGAAGCGGGCGCTGACCTGGTCCAGATCTACACCGGGCTGATCTACAAAGGCCCGGCTCTGGTCACCGAGGTCGCAAGTGCACTGCAACAGATGAAGCGCTGAAGGTTCAACGGAGCATCCATTTGTCCCCAAACACCGTGCCCAAGGCTGTGGACAAGTGCAGGGACAAGCCGCCAAAGCCCCACCCCACAAGGGCTGGTGGGGCGTGCTTAAAAAAGCATCACTCGACCCGCGTCACCCGGTTCGGTTTGAAGCCCAGATCCGCCACTTTGCCTTTTTTGGCGCGGGCGGTTTTGGCGTTGTTCAGGCTGCGGATTTCCAACGTTTCTTCGCGCTCCTTGCCGCCTCGGCCAATCCCCGCGATCTTGACGCTGTGGGTGTAGGCCGCTGCGCCCGCCAGGGT
>CANHUM010000233.1 GCA_947463845.1 Comamonadaceae bacterium | reverse complement strand
TTGTGTCATGGTGTGCCAGGACACAAAGGGGCACAGTGAAAGCATTCACTTTTGGAAGAGCTTATGCCACCTCTGAGTGCCCTTCAAATCATCCGAGACGAACATGCCAGCCTGGCCGCCATGCTGCAATCCATGCGGCTCATGGTGCAAAAAGGACCGTCCGATGACCGACGCCAGTTTTTCGATGTGCTGCGCGCCATGCTGTTTTACATCGACGAATTTCCGGAACGCTTGCACCACCCCAAAGAGTCGAACCTGCTCTTTCCAAAACTCGTGAAACTGGCGCCACAGGTCATGGGGGCCATCGACAAGCTCGAACGCGATCACATGCGCAGCGAAAAAGCCGCGCGAGAGTTGCAGCACTTGCTGTTGTCTTGGGAGCTCTTGGGTCCGGGCAAACGTGCCGCGTTTGAGGAGGCCATCAACAAGTACATCGACGCTTATCTGGCGCACATGAGCCTGGAAGAAACCGCCATCCTGCCCGAAGCCGAGCGCTGTTTTTCAGAACAAGACTGGTTGGCGCTCGATGCCGCGTTTGCTGAAAATGCCGACCCGCTCACGGGCCATTACCCACCTGTTCAGGCGTTTGAAAAGCTCTTCAGCATGATCGTCACACGGGCCCCTTCGCCCATTGGTTTGGGTTGAAGAGCGCGCACGCGCCTCAAGCCTGTGACAAGCTTGGGTAATCGGTGTACCCCGCATCACCACCGCCATAAAACGTGGCGCGGTCGGGTGTGTTGAAGGGGCCGCCTTGGCGCAGACGTGCGCCCAAGTCGGGGTTGGCAATGAAGGGGCGGCCAAACGCGATCAGGTCCGCACCGTCGGCCAGAGACTGCCCGGCCAAGGTCAGGTCGTAGCCGTTGTTCAGCATCCATGCGCCGCGCCCGCCCGCTTGGGTGTAGGCCCGGCGCAAGGCCGCGTAATCAAAGGGTTTGTCGCCTTGCTGGTGATCACGCGCTGCGCCCGTGGAGCCTTCGATGACATGCACGAAAGCCAAATCCATGGGGGCCAAAAAGCGCGTCACATGCTCAAACAAAGGCTGCGGTTGTTCGTCGCTCACCCCGTTGGCGGGCGTCACGGGCGACAAGCGAATGCCTGTGCGTGCGCCACCAATCTCGGCCACGATGGCTTGCATGACTTCTTGCAAAAAGCGAGCACGGTTTTCAATCGAGCCGCCATACGCGTCGGTGCGGTGGTTGCTGCTGCCGCGCAAAAACTGGTCGATCAGGTAGCCATTGGCCGCGTGGACTTCTACGCCGTCAAACCCGGCGGCGATGGCGTTGGCCGCTGCGCGGCGGTAGTCCTGCACGATGCCCGGCAGCTCGGCGGCGTCGAGCGCACGCGGCTCTGACACGGGCACGAACTTAGCCTGGCCGTCCACCAACAACACGGTTTTGGTTTGGGCCGTCAGGGCCGATGGCGCCACAGGCGCAGCACCCCCGGGTTGCAAGCTGGTGTGTGAGACGCGGCCCACGTGCCACAGCTGCATCACGATCTTGCCGCCTTCGGCATGCACCGCGTCAGTGACTTGCTTCCACGCGGCCACTTGTTCTGCGCTCCAGATGCCGGGCACGTCGGCATAGCCTTGGCCCTGGTGGCTGATGGCGGTGGCTTCGGTGACGATCAGCCCCGCCCCTGTGGCCGGGTTGGCGCGTTGGCGGTAATAGGTGGCCATGCGGGCGTTGGCCAGAGCGCCGGGTGCGCGGTTGCGCGTGAGCGGCGCCATGACGATGCGCGAGGCCAACGCGATGCTGCCGACTTGGCAGGGTTCAAACAAAGAGCGCATGGGGTGCTTCAATTCGCGTAATCTGGACTTTCACGCTGCAGCTTGCGCAGCAGCGAGGGCCACACAAACGCACCGCCCAGGCCGCCCGTTTGCACCCGCATGGCGTGGGCCACGCCGTTCAGGATTTGCGGCTCTACTGCCGTCAGGTCTTGGGGGCCGGATTGGCCGGCCAATGCATCGACCTGGATGCGGCAGGTGTTCTCGAAGGTGTACATCGACAAGAAAGCGTCGGCAATGGTTTTGCCCACCGTCAGCAGGCCGTGGTTGCGCAGCATCAAGAAATTGGCCGTGCCCAGGTCGGCCTGCAGACGGCGCTTCTCGTCGTCGTGAATCGCCACGCCCTCGTAGCCGTGGTAGGCCAGCGAGGCCAGCACAAACGTGCTTTGCTGGCTGATGGGCAGCACGCCATGCGCCTGCGCGCTCACGGCCACGCCTGCCCGCGTGTGGGTGTGCAGAACGCAGCCGGCATCGGGCCGCGCCTCGTGTACCGCGCTGTGGATCACAAAGCCCGCCGGGTTGACCGGGAAAGGGCTGTCGTGCAGCTTGTTGCACTGCATGTCCACCTTGACCAGGCTGGACGCGGTGATCTCGTCAAACATCAGACCGTAGGGGTTGATCAAAAACTGATGGTCTTGACCTGCCACCGATGCGGGCAGTTTGGCGCTGATGTGGGTGAACACCAGATCGCTCCATCCGTACAACGCCACCAACCGGTAACATGCGGCCAGGTCCAGGCGCAGCTGCCATTCATCGGGGTGAACACTGTCTTTTAAGGAAGGAATCTCAAACGCCATGGCGGTGCTCCGAGTGTCGGCAAAAGGAATTCAGCTTAGCGGCTGCAGGTGGGCTTGTATGACGTGTTGGTGACTGCGCAGCAACTTGCTGGACGTGGCCAAGCGCGCCCAAGAGAAGGAGGTATTCGCCGTGGCTGGCGCTTTGTGCCTTTAAAAAAGGCGGGCAGTGAGACCGTTTTTTCGAGCTAAAGTGATACTTTGATGCTCTGGCGTGGCGCCCACGACGTTTCCGGTGTGGACATTCCGATGGATTTCCACAAAAACCAAGATAAACCTTGGATGTCCAACGTAGGCTGCATAAGAACGAACGAAGCACAGGGGTTTGATGGCACAAAATGCGGCCTTTTTATTTGCGCTTCTCGCGGGGCTGGTCGCAGTCTTTCAAGTAGCACTCATCATGGGCGCCCCATGGGGCGAGTTCACACTTGGCGGTCGATGGCATGGCACCCTTCCGGTCCGCGCCCGGGCACTGCCGCTCGCATCCACGCTGTTATTGCTGGTCTTCGCCATCGTGGTCGTGGCACGCGCGGGTATGGCATTCAATTCTTTACAGCCATTGGCTGGGCGTTTGGTCTGGGTCGTCGTTGCTTTCTGTGCGGTAGGCACTGTCGCCAACGCCATGACACCAAGCCCAAGAGAGCGCATGCTGTGGTTACCCGTGGCCTCATGCATGCTCGCTCTCAGCCTCGTTGTCGCGCTGT
>CANHUM010000232.1 GCA_947463845.1 Comamonadaceae bacterium | reverse complement strand
TGGATGGCGGTGATGGCGGCGTACAGCGCATAACCGTCGTCGGCACCGCCACGGCCGTAGAGCTTGCCGTCGTCGATCTTGGGTGTCCAGGGGCCGAGGTCGTTGCGCCAGCCGTTGAACTCGGGCTGCTTGTCCAAATGGCCATACATCAGCACCGTCTGGCCCGAGCCTTCGTTGGCGGGGCGTGTGGCAGCCACTTCAAAAAACATGACCGGCGTGCGCCCGGGCAATTGGATGATCTCGAGCGTCAGGCCTTCCACCTTTTGCGCCTCGACCCATTGGGCGGCGCGTCGCAGCACCGTCTCGATGTGCCCGTGTGCAGCCCAATCGGCGTCAAAAGCGGGCGACTTGGCGGGGATCGCGATGTACTTTTTCAGTTCGGGCAGGATGGTGCTGTCCCACGCTTGGGTGACGTCGTTCAGGGCGCGGGCGCTGTCCAACAGGCCTTCGGGCATTTCGCGGTGCAGGGGGGCGTTCAAGATGGGCTCCTCGGGGCGGCACAAAGAAAAACACTGTAGCGCGTTTGGGAACGCCGGGCCACGGCTATCTCATTCAAGGTGACACCGAAGGGGCAGCGCAGCAGCCGGGTCTCGGCACAATGTGACCCATGCAAGCCACCCAGAGCAGCCCATTGATGGATTTGGCGGTTGAACAGCCTTCCAAGGCACTCCCACAGTGTGTGGGTGGCTTGGTGCTGGCCGCAGGCGCTGGCCGCCGCATGGGCTACAGGCCGAAATGCCTGCTGCAGCTGGAGGGCTTGAGCTTGCTGGAGCGGCAACTGCAGGCCTTGTCCCTGGCCGGGGTGACGCCTCTTGGGGTGGTGCTGGGCCACCACGCTGGGCGCATCTTGCAAGAGGGTGTGTTGTCCCGTTGGGCCGCACAGGCAGTGCTCAATCCGTGTCCCGACGAGGGCCATGTCAGTTCTTTGCGCATGGGCTTGCAGGCCATGCCCCTCGGCTTGGATGCGGTGCTCGTGGCTTTGGCTGATCAGCCTTTGATCACCGTCTCATCCATCCAGGCTGTGTTGCAGGCTTTCGCTCAGCGCCCAGCAGGCACGCAGCTGCTGCAACCGTTCGTCGAGGGCTTGCCTGGCAATCCCGTGGTGTTTTCTACCTCGGTCATGGCACAAATTTTGACGGGTGACACGCTACTGGGGGTCCGTCAATGGCAGCAAGCGAACCCCGACGCCGTCTACCGATGGGCAACGCCCGATGCACACTTCCGGCTCGATGTGGACAATGAGCAAGATCGTCAGCAGTTTGAAAAATTGACAGGGCACAGCCTGCGCTGGCCGGACGATTTGAACTTCCAACCCTAGACCCTCATGCACAGCACAGACCTTGACGTGATTCGCGCGGCCCTCAACTGGCAAAGCCAGGGCCACCGCGTGGTCATGGGCACGGTGGTGCGCACTTGGGGTTCGGCTCCGCGCCCCCCGGGCTCGCTCATGGTCATCCGGGACGATGGCCAGGTGGTCGGGTCGGTCTCGGGGGGGTGCATTGAAGATGATTTGATCCGGCGCGTGGCCGCTGGCGAGCTGGCGCTGCGCCTGCCCGACACCACCACCTATGGCCAGACCGCCGAAGAGGTGCGCCGCTTTGGTTTGCCGTGTGGCGGCTCGGTGCAGGTCGTGCTGGAGCCCTTGTCAGCCCAGTCGCAGCTGCGCGAATTGCTGGTGTTCATTGAGCAGCAACAGCGTGTGGAGCGCCGCTTGGACATGGTCACGGGTCTGGTGCGCATGAGCGTCGCCACCGAAGGCGACAAGCTGCAATTTGACGGCCAAAGCCTGACCACGGTGCATGGTCCGCGTCTGCGTTTGCTCATCATTGGCGGTGGTCAGTTGCCGCGTTACTTGGCCAACATGGCCGTGATGCTGGACTACCAGGTCACGGTCTGCGAGCCACGTGTTCAATACCACGAAGGCTGGGACGGTCTGGCTGGCGTGACCCTGTCGACCCTGATGCCCGACGATCTGGTGCTGGCGATGCGCCTGGACCACAACAGCGCCGTGGTGGCCGTAACGCATGACCCCAAGCTGGACGATCTGGCCTTGATGGAGGCTTTGCGGACACCCGCGTTTTATGTGGGCGCTCTGGGCTCGCGGCACAACAACGCACAGCGCCGCAAACGCTTGCTGGACTTTGGTGTCAGCGAGGCCCAAGCGCGCCAATTGCACGGCCCGGTGGGTCTGAACATGGGTGCTTTGACCACCCCCGAAATTGCCCTGAGCATTGTGGCCGAAATGACGGCCTTGCGCCGAGGTATGGACCTCAGTCAGCCGCTCAGCAACTGGGAAGGCTCCAAGACCGTTTGTGGTCTGGCCTGAGGCCTCAGAGGTAAGGCCGCGCCCAAGAAAGACCGCGAGAAGTGCCGCCTGCCGTCGCATCGGCCGGGTTGTATTCGCAGCCTATCCAGCCATCCCAGCCGCATTCGGCCGACACTTTGTCGATGACCTGGAAGATGTGCGTCCAGTTCACCTCGCCTGTGCCCGGCTCGTGGCGGTTGGGCACCTCGGCAATCTGGAAATGCCCCACTCGGCCCGTGGGCAGGTAATGGGCAATCTTGGCGCTCAGATCACCCTCGACGATCTGGCAATGGAACAGGTCCATCTGAACCTTCACGTTGGCCGCGCCCACGGCCTGCACGATGCGGTGCGCGTGGTCTTGGCGATTGAGGTGAAAGCCGGGCACGCTGCGCGTGTTGATCGGCTCGATCAGCACATCGCGCCCGGCCTTGGCCGCTTCGGCAGCAGCCCATTGCAAGTTGCCCATCAGCGTGGCGTCAGCGGCTTCGGCACTCGCACCTTCAGCCCGCAGGCCCACCATGGCGTGAATGCGCGGGCAATTCAGCGCCTCGGCATACATCAGGGCTTGTGCAAAGCCGGAGCGAAACTCGTTTTCGCGCCCGGGCACACTGGCCGTGCCCCGGTGGCCTGTTTCCCAGGCCTGCGTGAAGCTGGCGCTGTCGGTGCCTCCCGGTGGCGTGTTGAACAGAACTTGTTGCAGACCGTTGCCCCGCAAACGAGCGGCCAGTTCTTGGGCTGGATAGGCATAAGGAAACAAATACTCCACGGCCTTGAAGCCGTCCTTTGCCGCTGCTTCAAAGCGGTCCAGGAACGGCAGGTCGGGGTACATCATCGACAGATTGGCGGCGAATTGGGGCATGTTGGGAATTTCGAGGGTCTGGAGCGGGTGCACTGATGCATGTTGGCAATGCAAGCGGCAAAGATAACAGCAAATGCACTTCCCTGACCGATCAGTGGCTTGTGGCCCGAAATACCCTCACGCCAGTTATCCTCTGCC
>CANHUM010000231.1 GCA_947463845.1 Comamonadaceae bacterium | reverse complement strand
CATCACCTTTAAAATCACTCAACAAAACAAAATTTTTTCGTCCTAACGTCGTTGCACAAAATGTTGCACAAAGATTGACGATGCCCGCTAAGCCGCATGTACACTGGGTTTGCGGTGGGTGGGTTAATCTTAAAATCCGTTGCTTCCGTAACAGGGGCGTGCCGATTCGATTTCGGCCCGGGGCACCAAAGTACTCAAAACACCATCATGACCCAAGACAACGCAGCGCTTGAAATCCACGTGCATGGTGATGTCCCCATCAAACCCGGCACAGACACCCAAGCCATTCAGGAAGCCCTCAAGCCACTTTGGCGCTACGCCGGCGCGAGAAACTTGTCGGAGGGGGCGGTCAGCCTTTACGAAGAAGAGCCAGGCATTCGTTTTGATCCTGTCGCCCATCGCTTGCACCTTTGCTGGACCGTGCGTGGCGACGAAGATTTCCGCATGGTCATGGACGACCTGTGCATGAACCTCAATGACCTGTCTGCCGCGGGCACCCAGATCGAGGTGACTTTTTACGACACCGATTTCGACGAGGAGGATGAGGCCAGCGGTGCCGAGTCGCGTGACGATTTCGTGATGCTGTTTGTGGGGCCAGATCCTGGGGCCATCATGCAAGCCCAGCGCGATTTGCTGGTGCACGATGTGATCAACATGATGGAGCGCCATTTTGATGGCGCCGAGTTGTCTGGCGTCGTGGCCGAAATCGACAAGCTGTTCAGCCAGCGTTTTGACAGTCTGGTCAGCTCGCTGGACATCGGCAAACCACCGCGCGGCTCAGGTGGCGGCAACGGCCACGGTGGCGGTGGGCGTCGCCCACGTCATTTGCATTGATCGGAGAGCAGCATGGTCACCCAAGGTCTTCGTTCTGCTCTCAACCCGGGTGTGCGTCTGCGCGAGGTCTTTGGCTGGGCCATGTATGACTTTGCCAACTCGGGCTATTCCACGGTGGTCATCACGGCTGTTTTTGCGGCCTATTTTGTGGGTGGTGTGGCCGATGGGGCGGATTGGGCGACGCTGGCCTGGACATCGGGTCTGAGCCTGTCGTATCTGGTGGTGATGCTCACCATGCCCGGGCTGGGTGCCTGGGCCGACCGTGTGGCGGGCAAAAAACGCATGCTGATGTGGGTCACGGCGGGCTGTGTGCTGAGCACGGCGGCCTTGTCGCTGGTCGGGCCGGGCCAGGTGGCGCTGGGCTTGTTCATCCTGATCCTGTCCAACACCTTCTTTTCTTATGGCGAGTCGCTCACAGCCTCTTTTTTGCCTGAGTTGGCCAAGCCCGAGGCCATGGGTCGAGTCAGTGGCTGGGGCTGGTCCCTGGGTTACATCGGCGGCATGCTCACTTTGGGCGTCTGCCTGGCGTATGTGCTGGCGGCCCAGGCACGGGGCGAAACGGGTGGGCAGTTCGTGCCGGTGACCATGTGGATCACGGCGGCGATGTACGGCGCTGCAGCCCTGGTGACTTTTTCCTTGCTGCGCGAGCACTCGCCAGCGCAGCCCCATGCTCAGGTGGTGACGGTGGCGCAAAGCCTGCGTCGCCTGCGCCAGACGCTGCGCGAGGCCATGCCTTACCGCGACTTCACCCGTTTGCTCGCTTGTGCGGTGGCTTACCAGGGTGGGGTGGCGGTGGCCATCACGTTGGCGGCCATTTATGCTGAGCAGGTCATTGGTTTTCTGCCTCAGGAAACCATGGTGCTGATCTTCGTGCTGAACCTGGCCGCGTTTGCCGGCGCCTTTTTGCTGGGGCATGTGCAAGACCGGATCGGCCACAAGCTGACCCTGGCGTTGACCCTGGTGGGCTGGATCGCCACCTGTTTCATCGCGGCTTTGTCGACCGACAAAGCCACCTTCTGGTGGGCTGCGGCGATTGCCGGTTTTTGTATGGGTTCGAGTCAGTCCTCAGGCCGGGCCATGGCGGGCTTGATGGTGCCTGCGCAGCGCCTGGGGGAGTTTTTTGGTTTGTGGACTTTTGCAATTCGCTTGGCCAGCATTTTGGGTCCATTGATGTATGGCCTGATCACCTGGCTGAGCGATGGCAACCAGCGCTTGGCGATTGGCGCAACTTCGTTGCTGTTTGTGCTGGGCCTGGTGTTGTTGATCCCGGTCAATGTCGAGCGCGGTCGTCAGGCCGCCCACTCGGCCAGCTGATCAGCCCACGCCGTGCGCGTCGGAGATGGCCCGGCAGCACTCCGCGGACAAGCCCAGCCAGCGCTGGGCGGCAGCTTGCAGGCCTTGCAAGTCGCCTGTGGTCAACAGCTCAATGGGCGGCGGGTGTCCGGCTGAGGAAGATGTATTCAAAAGGTTGGCGGCTGCCAGCAAGCGTTGGGTCTGACGCGCTACCGGCTCACCGGTCGAAACCAGTTGAACATCCGGTCCTAACAACTGACGCAAAGCGTTCTCGACAAACACGTAGTGGGTGCAGCCCAGCACCAGGGTGTCGATCTCGCCGGGTGCTGAGCCAAATCGCCCCATGGCCCGTGTGTAGATTTGCAGCAGTTGCGCGATTTTCGCTTGCGCGACCGTGGCCTGATCGGGCAGGGTACTTTGTTCGATGGCCAGGGCCAGACCGTTACAAGCTTGGACCTCAAAATGCGCTTCGTTTTGCACGCTGGCCAGCAACCGTGCAAATTTGTCGCTGCTCACCGTGCCCCGTGTGGCCATCACGCCAATGCGGCGGGTATGGCTCAAGGCCAGCGCTGGTTTGAGGGCGGGCTCCAATCCCACCAGGGGCAATGCAGGGTGCCTCTCCCGCAACTCATGAATGGTCGCGGCTGTGGCGGTGTTGCAGGCCACCACCAGCGCTTTGATGTGGTGTTGCGCCAGCAGGTACTCGGCAATCGCGTGGGTGCGCTGGCGGATGAAGGCTTCACTCTTCTCGCCATAAGGCGCGTTAGCGCTGTCGGCCAGGTACACAAAGCGTTCGTTGGGCAATTCCCTTTGCAGGGACCTGAGCACGCTCAGGCCACCAATGCCACTGTCAAAAACGCCGATGGGCGCGTGCACGGTCAGCCGGCGTTGACGCCGATGCCTTTGAACTCGCCCGTGGCGATGCGCTTTTGCCATTCGGCAGGGCCGGTGATGTGGGCGCTGGTGCCGCCTGCGTCCACCGCCACTGTCACCGGCATATCGACCACGTCGAATTCGTAAATGGCTTCCATGCCCATGTCGGCAAAGCCCACCACCTTGGCGTGTTTGATGGCTTTGGACACGAGGTAGGCCGCGCCGCCCACGGCCATCAGGTAAGCGCTCTTGTGCTTTTTGATGGCCTCAATAGCGACTGGGCCGCGCTCGGCTTTGCCGATCAT
>CANHUM010000230.1 GCA_947463845.1 Comamonadaceae bacterium | reverse complement strand
CCTGACCGATCATCGCCAGCGACAGCGCCACCGCATAGAACACGGTCGGCGCCTCGTGGAGGTGGTTGTAGTTGTGCGCGATCCACTGGACCTTGCCGGGCAGCAGGTCGTCCAGCGCTCTGCCGGTCCCGCCGGTCAGGTTGCGGACATCGATCTTGGCCTTTTTCATCGCCGAGATGCGCGTGAAGTACATCCACAGCCACATGACCATGGTCCACGCGGCGAGCACCGCGACCGGCTTCAAGATCTCCATTCCGATCATTTCTCTCTCCTCCTACTTCAACCCCGTCGCGAGCAGCGTGAACTGCCCGCGAGGCAACAGCCGACGGAAGTCGCGATCGAAGCTCACGAGGTGCTCCCCGGCCTGCGTGACCGCGGCCGACAGCCATGCGTCGGGAAGATCGTTCGCGCTGAGCCGTCGATCGAGGCACAACCCGCGCAATGCCGGCCACTCAGGGCCGACGGCGGCGAGATGCACACCCGGCGAGGCGACGAGCGCATCGACGAAGGCGACGGCGTCCTCGATCGGCGTCGCTTGCCGGAACACCTTCGGGCTGGTGACGAGCCGCAGGACACTGACCAGCACCATCGGCATCAGCGTGAACACCCCACCGGCCGCTGCCGCGCCCAACGCCTCTTCGAGCCAACGGCGTGCGACGGCATGATGCGGGTGGTCGAGGCGCGACGCCGCGACCAGGACGTTCACATCAGGCGTCATCGTCCGCGGCCTCGAGGAGCGAGCGGTTGCTGAGCGGATCGACACCCGCGACCAGACCACCGCGACCCTTGAACACCGGCAGCCGGACCCGCGGCCGCGGCGTGGCGGCGGTCTCCACACGCAAGCGCAGCTGCAAGCCTTCCTCGATGAGGCGGGTGAGGCTGGTGCGCTGCCGCGCCGCGAGCGCCTTGGCCTCGGTGAGGAGCTGGTCGTTGAGGTCGAGGGTGGTCTTCACGAGTCGATGATACAGATTTCTGTATCGCAGAGAAAACGTGCGCAACCCCGGCTTTTGACGGCGTTCCATGATGGGCTACATCTTCCAGACGTCCGACCGCCGGGACAACTCGCAAACTCGGTGGAAGATCGAGAAATACCACCACCGTACGGGCGGGAGCCCCCCGACCTCGCAAGCGTCAGCGGCTGCTGATCAGGATTGGGTCAGGCTCAAGCCATTGCCGTCAGGGTCGTGGAAGAAAGACACCCTCGCCTTGCCATCCGGCGAGGTCCAGATGCCCTTCTCGTCCTGCCCGAAGCCCGGGTAGATGATCATCTTCACGCCCTTCGCCGCGAGCGCATCGATCGCGGCGTCGATATCCGGCACCTGCCAGCCGAGCACCGTGTGGGGGTGCGGCGTGTGATCCTCGATGGGCGTGATGCGCAGCGTGATGCCGTTCAGGTCGATGACGGTCCCGAAGGGATCGTCGGCCGTCACGCTGAAGCCAAGAACATCCCGATAGAACGCCTTCGACCGCTCTCGATCGCGCGTGTGGATGAATGTGATGACCTTAGACCCTGCTGCAATCGTCACTAACGACCTCCATAGCCACGCGCAGCGCTCAGATGTCTCGGCGTGGCCAATTCTTCCATCATACCGGCCCCCGGGCACTCCGCTCGACGAGTACGACGGCGACACGCGCGGAGATCGAGGGGTGATATCAGAACGGGAAGCAGAGTGACGGAGCGCTCCGCATCCGAGCACCGAGCATCAAGCCCTCTTCGTGACCCCCCCTCAGCGCCCGAACACCGCGAGCACGAGGCGCACCACGAGCGCGATCAGCGCGATGCTGGACAGCACGAACAGCAGGAACCGCACCGTGATCCGGTTCCACAGCGCCTGCACCAGCGAGTGGACGATGCGCAGGCCGACATAGGCCCAGCCGAGCATGGCGTTCAGTCCGTCGCCCTGACCGATCATCGCCAGCGACAGCGCCACCGCATAGAACACGGTCGGCGCCTCGTGGAGGTGGTTGTAGTTGTGCGCGATCCACTGGACTTTGCCGGGCAGCAGGTCATCCAGCGCTCTGCCGGTCCCGCCGGTCAGGTTGCCGACATCGATCCTGGCCTTCTTCATCGCCGGCACGCGGGTGAAGTACATCCAAAGAAACATCACCATGGTCCACGCCGCGAGCACCGCAACCGGCTTCAGGATCTCCATTCCGATCATTCGTCTCTCCTCGATAACGACGGGAACTCACCCACGCTCGGGCAGGCGGCGCGGCATGCGCTAAGGCGCATCCCCTGCCCCACTCGCCTCCCACTTGCGGGCTAGCGCCGCCACTTCGTCGTCCGTCGCGAAGTCGCCTGCGTCGGCCTCCCGCAGCGCGGCCCGCGTCTGCTCGATCTGCCACTTGCGACGCTCCGTCGAGTCGGCGTGGCGATCGAGGGGGATGGTGGTGGACATGCGGACGGCCCATGCGAGTAGTGGATGTCCACGAGATTACACAACGCGGTTGGAAAATTGGGACCACTTGGCGAACGTGGCATGCCCCCTACCCGCCCCTCCCCTTCGCCTTCGGCGCCCGCTTCGGATGTGCAGTCTCAGTGCGGGCACGGCTTCGCTCAGGATCCGGTCGCGCACCCGAGAAATTGGATGCTTTCGGCAGATTATGCAGTCGCCGAGGCTGGTCGCTTTGCGGCAATGTAGATGCGAAATCGCCTGCAGGGAGGCTGGTCATGGCGTTACCGCCGCTCGTGCACTACGCCACGGTCGCCGAATACCGTTCGCACTACGATCGGGTCTACTGCCGCGGCAACATCCTGACCTTCGACGGCATCCGGGTGTACTTCGCGGCGGTACCACGCAACGCGTCGGGTGGTCGTGGTCGCGATGGGACTGAAGCAGGATGGCAAGCTGAAAGCCAACCTCGTGACCTGCTATCAAGCTGACAACAGCATCGGAAGGATCAGGGGCTCGCCGGCTTGGTCCAAGGCCGCATGCCTAGCGTTACTGAGAGGTGGTCCGTGAGCCAAAAAAAGGCCGCTGATTCGCTACGCGGGTTCAGCGGCCGAGACCTCGATAGATTCAAAGCCGATAGGCAATGAACTCGATAGAAAGTCTATCCCAAGGAGGGTGCCTGTCAAGCGAGCTTGGCGCTTTCTAATCGTGGCCCCACCCCGCCGCTGCCTTCGCGCAAATCTCGGTGAAAGGATCAATTTCTGACCCCGCCCCCTGTTCCAATACGGCTTGGCCCTACCACGGGCCGGGGGATTTCACCGAATTGCGGCCCCGGGCACTGCGCCCACTCCGCTAAAGAGGAGACAGACCATGTCCGTCAAAAAGCCCGTCATCGACCTCGGCTATCGTCCCCAGAGCTACTT
>CANHUM010000229.1 GCA_947463845.1 Comamonadaceae bacterium | reverse complement strand
TTTGTGCTGTTCGAAAAAGGCATGGATTTCGAAATCCGTGATGTGGACTTGTACAACAAGCCCGAAGACATCAATGTGATGAATCCTTATGGACAGGTGCCGATTCTGGTCGAGCGCGACTTGATCCTGTACGAGTCGAACATCATCAATGAGTACATCGATGAGCGCTTCCCGCATCCTCAGTTGATGCCCGGTGATCCGGTGGACCGCGCTCGGGTGCGGCTTTTCTTGCTGAACTTTGAAAAAGAGCTTTTTTCCCACGTGTTGACCTTGGAAAATCGCTCTCTCAAGGGCAATGACAAGGCGCTGGACAAGGCCCGCTCACACATCCGGGATCGTTTGACGCAGTTGGCGCCCGTGTTCTTGAAAAACAAGTTCATGCTTGGTGACAATTTTTCGATGCTGGATGTGGCCATTGCGCCCCTGTTGTGGCGCCTGGACTACTACGGCATTGAGTTGAGCAAGAATGCCGGCCCTTTGCTCAAGTATGCCGAGCGCATCTTTTCGCGTCCCGCCTACATTGAAGCGCTCACGCCTTCGGAAAAGGTCATGCGCAAATAATGCGTGCCTTGACAGCTCAAGGATCCAGGTGAAAGGCCCAGCATGATCAGCACTACGGAACTGCCATCGACCAGGCCTTACCTGATTCGAGCCTTGTACGATTGGTGCTCTGAAAATGGTTTCACGCCCTATGTGGCTGTCAAGGTCGATGCTTCTGTGCAGGTGCCGCGCGAATATGTGCAAGGCGGTGAAATTGTGCTGAATGTCAGCATGGATGCCACCAGTGCACTCAAATTGGGGAATGACTTCATCGAGTTCAAAGCCCGATTTGGCGGCAAGCCTTGTGACATCATGGTTCCCGTTGAGCGCGTCATGGCCATTTATGCACGTGAAAACGGTCAAGGCATGGCCTTCCCCGTGAGCGACGATGAGACGGGCTTGGCGCCTGCATTGAGCGCCGTGGCCGGGCAGGATGTTGAGATCGCTGACAGCGAGAATCCCACGCCGCCTCCCAGCACGCCGACACGTCCTGCTTTGAAGCGGATCAAGTGAAAAAATTAACCTGGCCAGCACGGAAGACGGGTCATGAGCAAGTTAGAATACCCACCGTGCCGCTTTAGCTCAGTTGGTAGAGCACCCGCCTTGTAAGCGGTAGGTCGTCAGTTCGAATCCGACAAGCGGCACCACCATCTCGGCCCTGCCTCCAAAAGCAGGGCTTTTTTTTGCCCTCAACCAGGGGTCTGTGCATCATGTGTTCAGCGGTTTTGCACCTTGATGCGAATGGCAGTCACATCCAGATCTTTGCTCTTGAGGTGAGCTTGCAAGGCGGGTAAAAATTGTCGCAGCTTGGCCGCCGCTGCATTGGAGCTCACCAACAGACACCAGCTGCCGTCTTCGATGGGGCCGGCCTGGATGCTGGCCCGCAAAGGTGCGGGCAGCAAGCTGCTGATGGCCGCCAGGCGATCGGATGAATCACGCACCCGACCCATCAGCAGCGAGAATGTGGGCGATTCCTGAGCAGCTTGTTGAAGGGGGATGGCTTGATGACGTCTTTGCATGGTTTGGTTTTGACCACAATTATCTGGCAATGCCTGTGAGCTGGGCCAAGTGCCCTGAAAAGGCTTTCGAGCAAGGCTGGTCAAGCGGCTAAAATCGTTTGGCTATGCAGGTTGCCCAAAGGCAGCCTGTCGGGGTGACCGGGTGCTTTGCCTGGCGCTGCCGGATTTCAAGAAACTTTTAACCAGACAGGATAGACGGTCTGTTATTCAGCCCAAGCGCTGAAGGTGGATCAAATAGACATGGCCATCCCATTCCTCACCAAAATTTTCGGCAGCCGCAACGACCGCCTGCTCAAGCAATACCGCAAAACCGTCGAGCGCATCAATGCTCTGGAGGCTGGCCTCGAGGGTTTGAGTGATGATGAACTCAAGGGCAAGACGCAAAGCTTCCGAGATCGGTTTTCTGCAGGTGAGAGCCTGGATGATTTGCTGCCCGAAGCTTTTGCGGTGGTCCGCGAAGGCTCCAAGCGCGTCATGAAAATGCGTCACTTTGATGTGCAGCTCGCGGGCGGCATTGCCCTGCACAACGGCAAGATTGCAGAGATGCGCACGGGTGAAGGCAAAACCCTGACCTCTACGCTCCCTGCCTACCTCAATGCCATTGCAGGCAAAGGGGTGCATGTGGTCACCGTGAACGACTACCTGGCCAACCGGGATGCCACATGGATGGGCAAGCTTTACAACTTTCTGGGGCTCACGGTCGGCATCAATTTGCCGCAACTGCCGCGAGAAGAAAAACAGGCGGCCTACAACGCAGACATCACATACGGCACCAACAACGAGTATGGTTTCGATTACCTGCGTGACAACATGGTCTATGAGGCGCAAGACCGTGTGCAACGCCCCCTGAACTACGCCATCGTGGACGAGGTGGACTCGATTCTGATCGATGAGGCCCGCACGCCCCTGATCATCAGTGGACAGGCCGAGGACCACACCGCCACCTATTTGGCCATGAATCAGGTGGTGCCCGTGTTGACACGCCAGGAAGGCGAAGCTGATCCACGAACAGGTGAGGGCATCATCACGCCCGGTGACTTTACGGTGGATGAAAAGTCACATCAGGTGTTCCTGACGGAAGATGGTCACGAAAAGGCCGAGGCTCTGCTGTTCCAGTTGGGGTTGATTCCTGAAGGCACCAGCCTTTACGATCCGGCCAACATCACACTGATGCACCACTTGAATGCGGCATTGCGTGCACGCCATTTGTATCACCGGGATCAACACTACGTGGTTCAAGAAGGTGAAATTATTATTGTGGATGAGTTCACCGGTCGGTTGATGAGTGGACGTCGCTGGAGCGATGGGCTGCATCAAGCCGTCGAGGCCAAAGAGGGTGTGCAGATTCAGGCAGAAAACCAGACACTGGCTTCCATCACCTTCCAGAACTATTTCCGTCTCTACAAAAAGATCGGCGGGATGACCGGTACGGCCGATACCGAGGCTTATGAATTCCAGGAAATCTACGGTCTGGAGACCGTGGTCATTCCACCGCACCGCAAGAGCCAACGCGAAGACCAGCTGGACCGTGTGTACAAGTCGTCGCAAGAGCGCTACAACGCGGCCATTGCCGATATCCGCGAATGCCACGAACGCGGCCAGCCGGTGCTGGTCGGCACCACTTCGATTGAAAATTCGGAGCTGATCGCCCAGCTTCTGACGCAGCAAAAGTTGCCGCACCAGGTGCTCAACGCCAAGCAGCATGCCCGCGAGGCCGACATCGTGGCCCAAGCCGGTCGTCCCGGCATGATCACGATTGCCACCAACATG
>CANHUM010000228.1 GCA_947463845.1 Comamonadaceae bacterium | reverse complement strand
GCCTTTGAGCTGTTCGCGCAGGGCACTCCAAGAACCTGCGCCGCTGTCACCGCGCAACACGGCTTGCGCTTGCAGGCGTTGCCGTGCCACATCGCGCTCTCGCGGTGGGCTGAGCAGCCAGCTTTTGAGCAGCCGGCTGCCCATGCCGGTCATGCAGGTGTCGAGCAGGGCAAACAAAGTGGGTGAATCCGCAGCACTTTCGCCGCGCAGGGTTTGTGTCAGCTCCAGGTTGCGGCGGGTGCTGGCGGGCAGGTCTATTTGCGCATCCGAGCGCTGCACCTGCACCCGCTGCACATGCGGCAGGCTGCGACCTTGGGTGTGTTCAGCGTAGGTGAGCAGGGCGGCAGCCGCAGCGTGCGCGTCGGTCAGCGCATCGGCGCCCCAGGCGGCGAGCGATGAAGCCTGCAGCTGTTCCAAAAGCTTGCGTTGGCCCAAGCCTGCGTCGAATTGAAAGTCCGGCCGCAGGGCAAAGGACCAAGCACCCCGGCCTGTGGTTTTGAGAGCGCGCAGTTTTTGTTCAAACGTGGGTGTCATGCCCGCGCTGGCCAGCAGCTCACTGGGTGCGATGCGGTCGATCCAGTCGGCCAGCTCGTCTTGTGCGCATTCGGCCAGGTGCACCACGCCTTGGGTGACGCTGAGCCAGGCCAGGCCGCAGCGGTTCTTGCCCGCTTGGTGCACGGCCAGCAAGATGGCTTCGCTTTTGTCGGACAGCAGCTCGGTGTCGGTCAGGGTGCCGGGTGTGACCACGCGCACCACCTTGCGCTCGACCGGGCCTTTGGCAGTGGCCACATCGCCCACTTGTTCGCAAATGGCGACCGATTCGCCCAACTTGATGAGTCGGGCCAGGTAGGTCTCGACCGAGTGAAAGGGCACACCGGCCATGAGGACGGGCTCCCCAGCCGATTGGCCCCGACGCGTGAGGGTGATGTCCAGCAAGCTTGCGGCTTTTTCAGCGTCGGCAAAGAACAACTCGTAAAAGTCACCCATGCGGTAGAACACCAAGGTGTCCGGAAACTCCGCCTTGATGCCCAGGTACTGGGCCATCATGGGCGTGTGGCCAGCGTAGCTGGGTGCAGGGTTAATGTCGTTTGGCATCAGGGTTTCGGGGTAGGCGTTCGATTTTAGTGGGAGCGCCTGCCTGTTCTGTCGGGATGACAGCCAAGCAATCGACATGGACCTGACGCAAGCAGGGAAGCCCCGCAGGTGAGGCAACTCACCGTGCCTGGCGTCGGAATCCTGTCTTTCTCTACAATGGGGTCAACAAAACTCCCAGGGCTTCAACCAGCCCCTTGTATGGAAATAGCGATACTTTTTGCCCTCATCTGCCTGAATGGCTTGTTTGCAATGTCCGAGATTGCCCTGGTCACCGCCAGAAAAGCGAGACTTCAGAAACTGATTGATGAGGGCGACAGCGGTGCTGCGGCAGCTGTCAAACTGGGCGAAGACCCCACCCGTTTTTTGTCCACCATTCAGATTGGCATCACCTCCATTGGTGTTTTGAACGGTATCGTGGGTGAAGCCGCTCTGGCGGAACCCTTGGCCACCTGGCTGGTTGGCCTCGGAGCATCACAGTCCTACGCCAGCTTTGGCGCGACGGCATTGGTGGTGGTCACCATCACTTACTTTGCGATTGTGATTGGCGAGTTGGTGCCCAAGCGCATCGGCCAGTCGTACCCCGAAACCTTTGCCCGTCTGGTGGCCCGGCCCATCCACTTGTTGGCGCTGGCGACCAAGCCCTTTGTGCTTTTGCTGTCGGCTTCGACCCGCGCTTTGCTGCGCCTGTTGGGCGTCAAGGAAACCAAGGGTACGCCCGTGACCGAGGAAGAAATCCACGCCATGCTGGTTGAAGGTACCTCGGCCGGTGTGATCGAGTCGCACGAGCACACCATGGTGCGCAACGTGTTCCGGCTCGATGACCGCCAGATTGGCTCTCTGATGGTGCCGCGAGCCGATATCGTGTGCCTGGATGTGGACGACTCGTTTGAAGACAACCTCAAGCTCATCGAGGATTCGGACCATGCCCGCTTTCCGGTGGTGAAAAACGGCATCGAGAACATCCTGGGCGTGATCAACGCCCGCCAGTGGTTGGCCCGCGCCT
Organism: Comamonadaceae bacterium; assembly: GCA_947463845.1. Lineage (GTDB taxonomy): Bacteria > Pseudomonadota > Gammaproteobacteria > Burkholderiales > Burkholderiaceae_C > Limnohabitans_A. The sequence continues at coordinate 1,244 of CANHUM010000228.1, read as the reverse complement.
TGAAAGACAAGTCGCAGTCCTTGCGCGAACAAGCTTTGCAGGCACCCTTGTATGTGCCTGAGACCATCACGGGCATGGAGTTGCTGGACAACTTCAGGTTGTCTGATGTGCACATGGCATTTGTCATTGACGAGTACGGCGAGGTGCAAGGCATCATCACGCTGCAGGATTTGATCGAGGCGATCACGGGCGAGTTCCAGCCGCGTGACCCTGAAACCTCTTGGGCCGTGCAGCGCGATGACGGCAGCTGGCTGCTCGATGGTCACATTCCGGTGCCGGAGCTCAAGGACCGCCTGGGTCTGGAAGAGGTGCCCGAAGAAGAGCGTGGCCGCTATCACACCCTGAGCGGCATGATCATGCTGCTGACCGGCACTTTGCCCAAGGTGGCTGACGCGGTGGTCTGGGAAGGTTGGAAGCTGGAAATCGTGGACATGGACGGCCGCGCCATCGACAAGGTTTTGGCGGTACGCTTGCCGCCCGCTGAGGGTGATTCAAGCGACGAAGCAACGGCCGGCAACTGATCGGCTGACAGGCATAAAAAAAGCACCCACACAGGGTGCTTTTTTTCGAGCTGAAGACGCTCTTGTGAACCGCCCGTCGGGTGCTTAAAACGGGGCGTCCTTGCGCTCGTCGCGGGTTGTCTCTGCGCTGTCAACCGTGGTGTCTGAGGCTTCGGTGTCCGGGTTGTGCGCGTCGTCTGAGCGTTCGCGGCTCAGGCTGTCCACGGCGGTGCGCACGGCGGCTTTGTCGCCCGCGCTGGCAAATTTGCTGTACTTGCCCAGGATGCTGACCAGCTGGCCGTAAACGCGTGGCGCTCCGGCGAGACACTCTTTTTGTTCCAAAAAGTCGGACTCGCCCGTGAAGTTGCCGATCAGGCCGCCGGCTTCGGTGACCAGCAGCGAGCCCGCAGCCACGTCCCAAGGCGACAAGCCCGTCTCAAAGAAGCCATCGGTGAAGCCTGCGGCCACATAGGCCAGGTCCAGCGCAGCAGAGCCGGGGCGGCGCAGACCGGCGGTGCGTTGCATGACGTCGCCCATCATGCGCAGGTACTGGTTGAAGTTGTCGCCCTTGCGGAAGGGAAAGCCCGTGGAGATGATGCATTCCTGCAAACGGATGCGCTTGCTCACGCGCAGGCGGCGGTCATTCATGAACGCACCACGGCCTTTGGTGGCGGTGAACAGGTCGTTGCGGGTGGGGTCGTAAATGACGGCTTGCTCGATCTTGCCGCGCACTTGCAGGGCAAT
>CANHUM010000227.1 GCA_947463845.1 Comamonadaceae bacterium | reverse complement strand
CGTGATGCCGGTGCACAGCACCACGCCCAGTGTGGCGAGTAACAGCGAAGGCCGCAGGCCGGTGCGGAAAGTGCGCATCTGGGTGCGCAAACCACCGTCCAGCAAGATGACCGCCAAGGCCACGTTGCCGACCCAGAAACTCAATCGGAAATCGTCGAAGACCAGTCCGCCCGGGCCGTCCACACCGGCCAGAATGCCCACCACCAGAAAAATCAGCAGGAATGAAAAACCGATCCGGGCCGAGAACACCCCGGCCAAGACACTGACAAAGACCAGCGCAGCACCTGCCAACAAGGGCAGTGAGAGGAAATCAAGCGACAAAACCATGGCTTGAAAGTACCACAAGATGGGCGCCTTCGAGAGCGCATGGGTTTGGCGCTAGCCGATGCAGTGCAAGATGAACTGGGCTGTGCCGGTGGGGTCTTGCTCGTGCGCCAAATGCCCCAAGCCCATCTCGGTGTGAATTTGCGCTTGTGGCAGGCGCTTGCAGGCTTCGTAGGCCAGCGACGGTGGCACGGTCTGGTCTTGCGCACCAATGTGCATGTAAACCGGGTTGCGCAGCTCATGCAAGCGCGCCGCCAAGGGCTTGAGCCGCCAGGCCGCCATCATCGACAGCACGCCGTGCACATGGCCCGAGTCGCTCAGCACGCGGGTGTACAGATCGATCCCTTGCGCATCGAGCGTGGAGCCGGTGCGCGCGATCCACTCGGCCACCGCGCCGGGTTGGGCCGCCAGTTTGGCGGTGGCCCAAGCTGACAAGGGGTTCAGTGCTGCCAGTTTGGCCGCCGGACCGAACAGCCACGAGGCCACACCCGGCAGCGGTAGCCATGCCGGGTTCAGGCCGATCAGTGTGCTGCGAGACAGGCTGTCAAAGTGCAAAGCCATGTGCGCAGCAATCGCCGCGCCTGCGGAATGGCCCACGATGACCTGGGGCGTGAGATTCAGTTGCAGCATCAGGGCGCGCAAACCTTCGGCCATGCCGGGCAGGGACAGCGCGCCTTCGGGCCCGCGGCTGGTGAAGGCGTGGCCAGGCAGGTCGGGCACGACCACGGTGAAGTGTTCGGCCAGTGCGGGCAGCAAGCCGCGCCAGCTGAAATGACCTGAGCCGGTGCCATGCAAAAGCAGCATGCAGGGGCCTTGGCCCAGTTGCTGCACATGCCACTGGATGCCACCCGCCTGGACCAAGCGGCTGTGCTGCGCATGCGGCCAAATGTGGGTCTGGGCCTGGTGGTCGGCCCAGGCCATGCCGGGGTAGAAGCGGTCAAACATGGCGACTCAAGTCTGCGGACTGCGCACCCGCTCGATGGCGTGCGCCATGCGCTGTGACTGGACCTGCGGCATGGGCAGGTAGCTCGCGCCCATGATGGTGGCCAGCTGCTGGGCTTGCACGTCAGGCTGCATGGAGGTGTCGATCCACAAGGCGCGGTGGCCGCTGGCGCGCCACTGTTGCCCCCAGCTTTGCGCATCGCTTTGCGCCTGTGCGCGGCCGCCCAGGCCTTGCAGCGTCACGTTGGCGCGGCCATCACTCAGCACCACCAGGATGGGCGTGACGCCTTGGCGTTGCAGCTGTGCGGCTTGTTCGTGGACCATCTTGAGCGCCAGCGCCAAGGGCGTGCCGCCGCCGCCGGGCAGACCGGTCATGGCGCGTTTGGCGCGCACCAGCGAGCGCGTCATGGGCAGCAGCAGTTGTGCCTGCGCACCCCGAAAGGCCACGATGCAGACGCTGTCGCGCCGCGCATAAGACTGCTGCAGCAGCAACTCGACCGCGCCCTTGGCTTCGGCCAGGCGTTGCAAAGCGGCAGAGCCCGAGGCGTCGAGTGCGAGGATCAGGCAGCTGGAGGCGCGCTGCTGATAACGCTGGATGTGGAAGTCTTCGGCGCGGATCGCGACGCGGCCGGTGCTGTGCGCTTGCCGCAAGCGTTGCTTGGGCGCGGCGGCACGCAAGGTGGCCAGCACATGCAGTCGCGCCTGACCGCCAGGGCGGCCCGGGCGTGGGGGCAGGGGGCGACCGCGTTGCGAGCCCGAGCGGGTTTGGCCGCTGCGGCCTGAGGTGTTGTGGCTGGCTGCGCCCTGGCGCGTCATCAGCGCGTCGAGCATGTGTGGCGGCAAGCTGGCCAGAGCGGCGGCAACCATCATTTCTTGCAGGTCTTCGGCACTGGGTTCGGCCGGTGGACCGGGGTCCTGGTCTGTTTCAGCGTGATCGTCAGGCGCTTCGCTGGAGTTTTCTGGGGGTTCAGGAGGCACTGGTGGCGGTGGTACGTCTTCCGGTGGCGTGGGCTCGGCAGCAGCTTCTTCGGTTGTCGGCTCGGCAGGCCACTGGGTGGCGCGCGGCGCGAGCACGCAGCGGGCGGCAAAGCCCAGATCGTCGGCGTCCAGCGTGCTGCGCCCGTTCAGCGCTGCATGGTTGCAAGCCACGCGCAGCGCCAGGCTGGGCACGCGCAAGGAGCCAATGCCCAGGCCCAAAGCGGCGGCGCAAAGCGCTTGCATTTGCGCGTCGCTGGCTTGCACTTGGGGCATGTGCTCGCGGGCGCGAGCCAAAGCGCCGGGGCTCAGGCGGATGTGCAGGCTGTCGGTGTCCGCATCGGACTTCGTATTGGCGGTGGCCCCATCTGCCTGGATGTCGGTGGGCGAGAGTTCATGCAGGTCCAGCCACACGCCCAGGCGCTCGGCCAGGGCCGCGCCCACGCCGGGTTCGTCGGGCAAGGATTCGTCCAGCGCCACCACGCCAAAACGGGTGTGTGTGGGTGCTGCGGTGTGGCGGGTGGGCGGCACCTGGCCTTGTTCCAGGGCTTGCACCAATGGCGCAAGCAGGGCGGGCGACAGGCGCTCGGCCATGGGCAGGCACACCAGGCCTTGGTCGGCTTGTTGCAGCAAGCCCGCTTGCAGGTGCAGCTGCCCGGTTTGCAGGGTGTGGGCCAGGTCGATGCCGCCCAGCAGCCGCTCGCTGTCCACCGAGCCTGGCACTTTGACCAAGCCGATACCGAGCCCTGCCAAAGCTTGCAGCCAGTGCTCGCGCACCGGGCCGTGCGGCGCGCGCAGACACACGCCACCAAAACCATGGGGATCGAGTTGCAGCAGCTGCAGTGAGGTCAGGGCATCGTTCCAGCGCTCCAGGGGGTCCAGCGGCGTGGATGGTGGCGAGGCCTCGCGGTTCATGTGCGCAGCCAATTCAGGCGGCCAGCACTTCTTGCAAGCTGCGCTGCACGCGCGCGCCCGAGTCGGTGTCGTCCAGCGGGTTACGGCGCAGGCGGTGGCGCAGGGCCAGCGGGGCCATGCTTTGCAGGTGCTCGGCTTTCACCGCTTTGTGGCCTTGCAGCGCGGCGAAGGCCCGGGTGGCACGCAGCAGCGT
>CANHUM010000226.1 GCA_947463845.1 Comamonadaceae bacterium | reverse complement strand
TCATAGCCATTAGCCAAATAATATTAATACCAATTAAAACATTAATTGGTATTTTTAATATTTAAAATATCAAACATTAAGCGTGACTTCTCAGAAAGACCCAGGATAAGCCCCACCATCGGCCAAAACGTTCTGCCCAGTCATGTAGGCCGCATGCTGGCTGCACAAGAAGGCGCAAATCGCGCCAAACTCTTGCGGGTTGCCGTAGCGCCCGGCCGGAATTTGGGCTTGCTGGATGGCGCGCATTTCTTCCACCGTTTTGCCTTGCTTTTGCGCCATGGCGGGCAGTGTGGCGCGGATGCGGTCGGTGTCGAATTTGCCGGGCAACAGATTGTTGATGGTCACGCCTTTGGCCGCGATGGCGCTGCGCGAAGCACCCGCCACAAAACCTGTGAGGCCACTGCGTGCGCCGTTCGACAAACCCAACACATCGATGGGTGCCTTAACGGCGCTGCTGGTGATGTTGATGATGCGACCAAAGCCGCGTGCGGCCATGCCGTCCACCGTGGCCTTGATGAGTTCAATGGGGGTGAGCATGTTGCCGTCGATGGCCTTGATCCAGGCCTCGCGGTTCCAGTCGCGGAAGTCGCCGGGTGGCGGGCCGCCTGCGTTGGTCACCACGATGTCGTAATCTTTACCGGGGCCACCTGCCACGTTCCAGATGGCTTCGCGCCCAGCTTCGGTGGTGATGTCCACGGCCACGCCGATCAACTGCACCTTGCCACCGGTCTCCATGCGCAAGTCGTCCACGGATTTGTTCAGCACTTCGGCGCCGCGTGCCACCATGACGACATTGACACCTTCCAGGGCCAAGGCCCGTGCGCAACCCCAACCCAAGCCTTTGCTTGCGCCACCCACCAAAGCCCATTTGCCTGCAATGCCCAAGTCCATGTCAATCTCCTGAAGTTGATGTTGTGCGACCTGCTGGCCGCGTGACCCAAAACACACCGCTCAAGACCAGCACGGTCCCGGCGATGATCCACATGTTGAACGGCTCGTCCAAAATCCACACGCCCATGAGCAGCGTGAACATGGGGCCGATCATGCCCGTTTGCGCCGTCAGGCCGGAACCGATGCGCTCAATGGCCATCATGACCAAGAGGACGGGCAGCACGGTGCAGGCGGTGGCGTTGAGCAGCGACAGCCAGAGCACGGGCTCGGGCACCAGCGCGCTCGCCAAGGGCCTGAGCAGGACAAACTGCAGCAAGCAAAATCCGCAGGCCACCGAGGTGGCCAAGCCCGCCAGGCGCAATGACCCCAAGCGTTGCACCAACTGGCCGCTGTAGGTCAGGTACACCGCGTAACTGACCGCACTCAGGAACACCAGCAACGCGCCCCAGACCGCGTGGGGCCCGGCCACCCCAAGCTCTTGGCCGAACACCAGCAACACGCCCGAATAGCTAATGGCCATGGCCACGCCCTGGCGCTGGGTGATGCGCTTTTTGAACAAGAACCAGCCCAGCACCAGCACCAGCGTGGGGTTGAGGTAAAGGATCAGGCGCTCCAGGGATGCGCTGATGAATTCCAGGCCCCAGAAGTCCAGAAAGCTCGCCAGGTAATAACCACAAAACCCCAGACCCACGATGCCCATCCAGTCGTGCCGGTTCAGCGGTGCTTTGCCCCGCCCGGCCCACCAGGCCATGAGCACAAACAAGGGCAGCGCCAAGAGCATGCGCCACATGACCAAGGTGACCGCGTCCACACCATGCCGGTAAGCCAGCTTGACGATGATGGCCTTGCCACTGAAGGCCATGGACCCGGCTGTGGCCAACAACAAACCCGTGGTCAGGTGCGGCGTGGGTCTCCCCAGCATCAAAAGCCCACGGCCTGGCCGTCCCGGCGCGGGTCACTGGCCACTTGATAGCCCTGTACTGCCGGATCGCCCATGCGCCATATGAACTGGCCTGCGCCAAAGTCCTGGTAGGAGTCGCTGATGATGTCGAGCTGGTGACCGCGTGCGATCAGCTCTTGCACGGTGGCGCTGTTCATCGAGGCTTCCACGTTGATGTTCAGACCCGTGTTGAAACGCCAGCGCGGTGCGTCACAAGCGGCTTGCGGGTTCTGGCCGTAGTCGAGCATGCGCACCAGGGTTTGCATGTGGCCCTGGGGCTGCATGTTGCCGCCCATCACGCCGTAGCTCATGACGGGCTGGCCGTCTTTGGTGAGGAAGGCCGGGATGATGGTCTGGAAGGGGCGCTTGCCGGGCATGACCAAGTTAGCAGGGTTTTGGCCCTGCAAGTCGGTGCTGAAACCATGGCCCCGGTTTTGCAAACTGATGCCGTAAGTGGGCTCGACCACGCCGGAGCCAAAGCCCATGAAGTTGCTCTGGATGAAGCTGATCATCATGCCGTTTTCGTCGGCGGCCGTGAGGTAGATGGTGCCGCCCTTGACCGGATTGCCGGCCTTGAAGTCTTGCGCCTTTTTCATGTCGATCAACTTGGCGCGGCTGGCGAGATAAGCAGGGTCCAACATTTGCTCGGGTGGCAGCTCCATGAAGCGCGGATCGGCCACGTAGCGGTAGGTGTCGGCAAAGGCGAGCTTCATGGCCTCGATCTGCAGGTGCTGCGAATCGGCGCTGTCCACTTTGTGGCGGGCCAGGTCGAAATTGGACAGGATGCCCAACGCAATCAGCGCGGCGATGCCCTGGCCGTTGGGCGGGATCTCGTGCAAGGTGTAGCCCCGGTAGTCTTGCGCCATGGGCTTGACCCACTCGGGCTTGAAATCGGCCAGGTCTTTGGCGGTGATGCTGCCGCCGTTGTCCTTGGCAAACTTTTCAATGGCGTGGGCGATCTCGCCGCCATACATGGCCTGGCCTTTGGTGGCCGCAATGGCCCTGAGGCCTCGCGCTGCATTTTTGAATTGGAACAACTCGCCCACTTGCGGGGCACGGCCCCAAGGCAAAAAGCTTTGTGCAAAGCCGGGCTGCGATTGCAGCTCGGGGGTAGCCGCAGCCCACTTTTGTTGCACCACCACGGGGATCAAATACCCACGTTCGGCCACTTCGATGGCGGGCTCCAGCAGGTCGGCAAAGGGCAACTTGCCAAAGCGGTCGCTCAGGGCGACCCAACCGGCCACGGCGCCGGGCACGGTGACCGAATCAATGCCGCGCTTGGGCGGTGTTTTGGCCTCCGCGCCGTATTTGCGGTGGAAGTATTCGGGCGTCCAGCTGGCAGGGGCCGGGCCGGACGAGTTGAGGCCGTGCAGCGCCTTGCCGTCCCACAAAATCGCAAACGCATCCGAGCCCAAACCACAGCTGACCGGCTCGGTCAGGGTGATGACGGCAGCGGCCGCAATGGCAGCGTCCACCGCATTGCCACCCTTGAGCATCATGCGCAGGCCCGCTTGTGCGGCCAAGGGGTGCGAGGTGGACACCACATTGCGCGCAAACAGCGG
>CANHUM010000225.1 GCA_947463845.1 Comamonadaceae bacterium | reverse complement strand
GTCCAGCCAACGTTCGCGCATCAGCGCCAGCATGGCTTGCGCAGCGCGGCCCCGGTGGCTGTTGGCGTTCTTCACCTCAGGGGGCAACTTGGCAAAGGTCTTGCCAAATTCGGGCAGCCACATCACAGGGTCAAAGCCAAAGCCGTTGCTGCCTCGGCGCTCGGGCGTGATCTGCACCACCACACGGCCCACCGCGATCAGCGGCTCCGGGTCGTCGGCACTGCGCAAGGCCACCAAGGTACTGACCATGGCGGCGCGGCGGTTGGTGATGCCCTGCATTTGTTCCAGCAAGGCGCTGACGTTGGTATCGTCACCCTTGGGGTAGCCAAAGCGGGTGGCGTAATACGCTGTGTCCACACCAGGTTGACCACCAAAGGCGTCCACGCACAAACCCGCGTCATCGGCCAGGGCCGGCAAGCCGCTCAGCTGGGCGGCATGCCGGGCTTTGGCCAGGGCGTTTTCGACAAAGGTCTTGAAGGGCTCTGCCGCCTCGGGGATGTTCAGCTCAGACTGGCGCACCAGCGTCATGCCCAGAGGCGCAAACAGGGTTTGCAACTCGGCCAGTTTGCCCGCGTTGTTGGAGGCCAGAACGATTTTCATGAGCGGGCGGTGTTCAGGCGCTGAAGGTCAGGGTCTGGGGCGCGTCGTGCGCCTGCTTTTGCAGCTGGACCAGCTGAGCAATGCCTTTTTCGGCCAGGGCCAGCATGCGGTCCATCTCGACGCGGGTAAAAGCCACACCTTCGGCCGTGCCCTGAACTTCGACAAAGTTGCCTGCTCCGGTCATGACCACGTTCATGTCGGTGTCGCAGGCCGAGTCTTCGGGGTAGTCCAGGTCCAACAAAGGGGTGCCGTTTTTCAGGCCGACCGAGATGGCAGCCACGCGGTCCAGAATAGGCGACTCGCTCAGTTTGCCTGTCGCCATCAACCAATTCACGGCGTCTTGCGCCGCCACGAAAGCGCCTGTAATGCTGGCGGTGCGCGTGCCGCCATCGGCTTGCAGCACATCGCAGTCGAGGTGGATGGTGCGCTCGCCCAGCTTTTTCAGGTCAAACACAGCCCGCAATGATCGGCCAATCAGGCGCTGGATCTCTTGCGTGCGGCCGCTTTGCTTGCCGCGTGCGGCTTCGCGGTCGCCTCGGGTGTGGGTGGCGCGCGGCAGCATGCCGTATTCGGCCGTGACCCAACCCTCACCGCTGCCCTTCTTGTGGCCCGGCACCTTTTCTTCGACCGATGCGGTACACAACACGCGGGTCTGACCAAACTCGATCAGGACCGAGCCTTCGGCATGCACGGTGTAACCGCGGGTGATGCGCACGGGGCGCAAAGCATCGCTGGCGCGGCCTGTTCGGACGTAAGAGCTGGTGGTGTTCATGGTGGCGCTGAAATGGTTGCCCCTTGGTCCTGACCATGCACCCGGCAGTGAGCGGGTGGGGTGGAGCCAAGAGTTTGAGATAATGCCTCGTTTCATGCTCAGCTGTCATGCCGGGCATTTGCAGCGCGTTATGGTCAGAAAGGCCAAGCGCTGTCACAAGGAACTTGATCGATGCCAGTTTACAGCATGACCGGATACGCCAGCGTGCAGCAAAGCCCGCTGGCAGCAGACGGTGAAACCTCTGCCCCCTTGGCTTCCGCGGGCCGGCTGGGTCTGGAGATCCGATCGGTCAACAGCCGTTTTCTGGACCTGAGTTTTCGCCTGCCTGAAGAGCTGCGCCAGCTCGAACCGGGCCTGCGTGAACTGATCACCCGTCAAATCAAACGCGGCAAAGTCGAAGTGCGTGCCAGCCAGGATGCGGGGGATGGCACCGCCCTGCAAATGCCCAACCACCAGGCCCTGCAAAAAATTGCGGCCCTGCAAGACAAAATTCAAGATTGGTTGCCCGGTGCACGCGCTTTGAGCGTGGCCGATGTGCTGCGCATGACGGCGGGCAGTGCAGGCCAAACCGCCCCCGAAGAACCCGCCTGGATGCAACTGGCCAACCAAGCGGTGGACGCCCTGAGAGAAGCCCGCGCCCGTGAAGGCGCCCGACTGGCACAGATGCTGCAAAGCCACATTGAGCAGCTGCGCAGCCTGGCCGAACAGGCGGTGCCCCTGGTGCCGCAATTGGTCGAGCAGCAGCGCCAACGCTTTCTGGAACGCTGGAAAGACGCGATGGCCCTGGCCGAAGGCAGCCACCTGCCCGAGACCGCGCAAGACCGGGCGCTGACCGAAGCCACCGCATTTGCCATCCGCATCGACGTGGCCGAAGAGCTCACACGCCTGCGCTCGCACCTGGACGAAATTGCTCGCCTGCTGGACAAAGGTGGCGACATCGGCAAACGCCTGGACTTTTTGATTCAGGAGCTGCACCGCGAGGCCAACACCCTGGGCTCCAAGTCCGCCGTGCTGGAAATGACCCGCATCTCGGTGGACATGAAGGTGCTGATCGAACAAATGCGTGAGCAAGTCCAGAACATCGAATAAAGAGCCCCCACATGGATTACCCCGGAAACCTGTTTGTCGTTGCCGCCCCTAGCGGGGCTGGCAAATCCAGTCTGGTCAAGGCCTTGATGGAGTTGGACGCGCGCGTGCAACCCACCGTCTCGCACACCACCCGGGCCCCAAGGGGTCAGGAGAAACATGGCCGCGAATACTTTTTCGTTTCGGCACAGGAGTTTGACGCCATGGTACTGGCCAACGCCTTTGTCGAATGGGCCCATGTGCACGGTCAACGTTACGGCACTTCCAAAAAAATGATCGAAGAGCGCATGGCACAAGGGGCCGATGTGGTGCTGGAAATCGATTACCAGGGTGCATTGCAAATCAAAAAAATGTATGCCAATGCAGTGCTGATCTTCATTTTGCCGCCGAGCTGGGAAGAGTTGCGCTCGCGTCTGGAGCGCCGGGGCGAAGATGCACCCGAGATCATCGAGCTGCGACTGCAAAACGCAGCGGTCGAAATGGCACAGGCTCCAGAATTTGACTTCGTTATAATCAACGAAGTTTTTGACCGGGCACTGTTTGACCTCAAAGCCGTCGTTCATGCCCAGCGACTCAAGTACCACGTTCAGCGCCGCGCCCGGCCTGACACCTTTCAAGCCCTCAAGATGGCTTGACCTTCTGCACAGACATTTTCAAGGAAGACTCATGGCCCGCATCACAGTTGAAGATTGCCTGGAACAGATCCCGAACCGCTTTCAGTTGGTTTTGGCTGCGACCTACCGCGCACGCATGCTGAGCCAAGGTCATACGGCCCGCATTGAGAGCAAAAACAAGCCTGGCGTCACCGCCCTGCGTGAGATCGCCGCCGGCAAAGTGGGCATCGAGATGCTCAAGCGAGTGACCTGACACATGGCTCCCTGGCGCGGACTGGTCTAAACAGTTCCGACGTCGGGTCCGATAAAGCCCCTTCATGG
>CANHUM010000224.1 GCA_947463845.1 Comamonadaceae bacterium | reverse complement strand
TGGAAAAAGACGCTTTGACGGTGTTGATGCACCGGGTGGCCATGCCCGCCGATCAGCGCAAGCCCGAGTTGGCCGATCAAGCCGAAAGCCGCTTGAAAGTGCCTTTGGCAGTGTTGGACGCCCACTTGCAAGCCCAAAAAGCCAAGGGTCAAGGGCATCTGGCCGCCCAACGCTTCACGGTGGCCGATGTCTGCGTGGCCAGCGTGGTGGGCTGGGTGCGTCCGGCGGCTGCGCTGCTGGCGCAATACCCTGCGGTCTCAAGCTGGCTCAAGCTGTGTGTGGACCGGCCCGCGCAGGGACAGGCGCGGGGGATGAAGTAAGACGATCTACCTTGAGTTAGAACAACTTCGCCCCCAGCTCAAAAAAGTCAAACCCACCCGTGCGCCCGCCCAAGCAGTGGGCCAGAAAGTCTTCGGTTTTGCGGTAGGCGACCATGTTGTCCTGCCAGCGCTGAAAACCGTGACCGGCTTTGTTGAACAACACCAGTTCAACCGGTTTGCCGTTCGCCCGCAGCGCATCGGCCATATTGACGGACTGGCTGACCTTGACGCGGGGGTCGTGCACACCGTGCATCAGTAGGATCGGTCCTTGCACGCGGTCAGCTTTGAAAAGCGGTGAACGTTCTTGCAAGGCAGCGCGTTGTCCGGGGTCCGCCGGATCGCCCACGTAACGCATCCAGTGGGGCTTACTCAATGCCCAGTAGGGTGGCGCGTCGTTCAGCAGGGCGGCCAGGTCGGACATGCCCACGCTGCTGATGGCGCAGCGGAATCTGTCCGGGGTGTGTGTCATTCCCACCAGGCTGGCGTAGCCGCCGTAACTGGCGCCGCTGATGGCTACGCGCTGCGGGTCCACCACACCTTGGGCCACCAGTGCATCCACGGCGTCGATCAGGTCGTTTTGCATTTTGCCTGCAAATTCGCCTTGAGCCGCTTTCATGAAGGCTTTGCCATAACCGCTGGAGCCCCGGTAGTTGACCTGCAGCACGGCATAACCCCGGTTGGTCAGGAAAGGCAACATGACGTCACCATCCAGATGCACGTCTCGCAGCCATGGCCCGCCATGCACATGGATTACCGTGGGGTAGGGTTTGGCCACGCCCGGCGGCAGACTGAGGTAGCCGTGGAGGTCCAGGCCGTCGCGGCTTTTGAATGTCACGGGCTGATGTGGTGGCAGGGGGGTGCTGGCGTTCATACGGCTGCGGCCCAGTTGCGCCAGTACCTCAAAGGTCTGCGTTTGCAGGTCGTACAGCACATGTTCTCCGCCGTTGTGGCGGATCACGGTGGCGCTCATCCAGCGTTCGTCGTCGCTCAGGTTGTTGATGCTGATGCGGGCATCGCTTGCGCCTTTGAGCTTTTGTAGGGCTTGTGCGAGAGCGGGGTCAAAGGCCTGCCAATGTTGGGTGTCCGGCTCGGACACCACCGCCACGGGACGGTTTTGCAGGCGACTCCACCTGACACCAGTCAAGTCCACCCGGACATCGGCGTGTTCTACGCGCTCGGCACCATCGCGCAGCTTGATCTCGACCAGCGCCAGTTTGTCCCGCCCCCGGTTGGACAAGGCCCACCAGTGGCCGGGTGTGGCGCTGGGGGCCACAGGGCTCACAGTGTCGAAGTAGCTGACGCGAAAGTTGCTCGTCCATGCTTGTTCAGGGTTGGGCTCCGGGGTTTCAAAAACCCATTCTTCGCCTTCAAGCCGGGCGCTGCCTATCACCTCGCCGTCATCATTGATCAGCCATGAGCCCACATGGCCGGGGTTGGTGGCCAGCAATTTGAGTTCGCCGGTGGCCATGCTGTAGCGGTACACGTCGTCGAACTTGGGGTCACGCCGGTTGCTGGCAATGATCAGGTCGTTGCTCTGCGGCAATGTGCGCAGAATGAAAGAGCGTGCCCCGGCAAACGGGGTCAGGTCTCGTGCAGCTTGCTTGGGTCGCTCGGTGTCGAGCATCCAGACGTGGGTGTTTTCGTTGCCGTGGGTGGACTTGTGCATCAGGATGTGACGGCTGTCGCGTGCCCAGACACCGCCTCCTGGGACTTTGTAGCTGTTGACCTCACCTGTTTTCAGGTTTTTGACAAACAGCCCTGGCCCCAGACCCAAGCGGGCCACCCACATCAGGCGTTGTCCATCGGGCGAAATTTGATAACCGCCTGACCCGTTCCAGTCGGCCACCAGATCACGCACGGGGATCAAGGGTGGTACGGCATTGCTGGACGGCGTAGGCACGCTGGCGCAACCGGCCAGTGCGGCGATCAAGGCGCTAAAGCCCCATCGTGTCAGACGAATGAATGCATTCGTCGGTGTGTTCCTTATCAAGGTTTCCCCCCTGTTTGTTGTTGAAATTTTTCAAGATCTCTTTTTGCCTTCTGCTCGCATTGAAAGCGCAAGGCACTGTCGGTTTGTTGTGCGCAAAGTCGTTTGCTTTGCTCTTTGTAGTTTTCGTGAACCAACAGGCCCCCTATGGCTTGCAAACCCTGTTGGGTCGTGATGCTGCAGGCGCTGAGGGCTGCCATCAAACTCAGACTGAATGCGATTTTTTTCATGGAGAGGTGTCCTGAGGCGGAGCAGTGTCAGGTTCATGAACCAACAAATCCCCCGGCTGGCATTGCAGGACGGAGCAGATGCGCTCCAGCGTGTCAAAGCGCACGCCTTTGACCTTGCCGGACTTGAGCAGGGAGATGTTGACTTCGGAGATGCCGGCGGTGGCGGCCAGGTCGCGTGAGCGCATCTTGCGGCGGGCCAGCATCAGGTCGAGGTGGACGACGATGGGCATCAGACAAACGCCTTGTTTTCTTCGGCGATCTCCGCCATCCAGGCCATGAGGTAGGACAGCATGAGAAGGACGCCGCAAATCAAGAGGCCAAGTAAGTCGTTGGGGTTGATGTTCCACAGCCAAAGTTGCGCGTTGGCGCTCAGGTGCAGGGTGTAAAGGTAACTGATGAAGGGACGGGTGAGGATGCTCAGTACGGTGCAGGTCAGGCCCAGCCAAGCACCGCGCCGCAACCAGGTGCTGGAGGTGGTGTTCAAACTCATGTCGCGCAGCAAATGCTGCGAGGCCAGCCACCAGCACGCAATGGCCACTGGCAACAAAGACCACAGCGCCAGGTCCAGCGCCACCACGCTCCAGATTTGCCAGTCTTGCGCGGCGCTCATGTCGCGCTGCCAGTAATTGCCCAAGCGTTCCAAAAAGTCAGGCGTGCGCCGCAAAGGGCGAACGATGAGCCAGAACACCCATGCGGTGTAAACGCAAGCCACGATCCGCAAAGACCAGATGACTGTGACGACTTTGCGGCGCAGATCTGCGTGGTGGGTCGAAGTGAGTGATGTGGGTGGGTTCATTCCATGCCTCCTTGTCAAAAGAGTGCATTGGAACTCAAAAAGAAAAATAAAACAATAAAAATT
>CANHUM010000223.1 GCA_947463845.1 Comamonadaceae bacterium | reverse complement strand
TGCCTCCCCGGACGACTTTCAACCCGGCCAGCCCGGTCACCCCGACTGGGTCTTTGACTGCCGAGGCCTGGGTGCCCGCGAAAACTGGACACAACTGCGCGGCGTCAGGGGCGAGGTGCTGCGGCTTTACGCGCCCGAGGTCAGCCTGCAGCGCCCCACCCGGCTGATCCATCCGCGCTACCCGATCTACATCGCACCCAAAGAAAAACATGTGTTTGTGATCGGGGCCACGGAGATCGAAACCGAAGACCTCTCGGCCGTGAGTGTCCGCTCGACCCTGGAGCTGCTCAGTGCCGCCTACACCGTGCACAGCGGCTTTGCCGAGGCACGCATTTTGGAAGCCAGCACGCAGGCTCGCCCCACGCTGGTCGACAACTTGCCCGCCATCCGTTGCCTGAGTGAACGCTCTTTGCAAATCAACGGCTTGTATCGCCACGGTTTCTTGATCTCACCGGCCATGCTCGATGTGGTGATGGAGTGGGTACAGCACCAAACCACCACCCTGGCCTCCCAGTTCAACCTGAAGTTCCAACATGCCTGAACAGACCATCCATGTGCGCATCAACCATGCGCCGCACGAGCTGCCTCAAGGGGCCACGCTGTCCGATGCCATCACAACGGTCGGGATTCGTCCCCCCTTTGCAGCAGCGGTCAATTTGCAGTTTGTGCCACGCACACAATACCCTCAACATGTGCTGCAAAATGGCGACCAAATCGAATTGATTGCGCCCATCACGGGCGGCTGAACCCATGAACACCCCCCAGATGACCACAGATCCTCTCTTGCTCTATGGTGAACACTTCGAGAGCCGCCTCATGTTGGGCACGTCGCGCTACCCATCTCCCAGCGTGTTGATCGAAGCCATTGAACACTCTGCGCCCGCGATGTTGACCGCATCGCTGCGGCGACAAACGGGCAGCGGGGGTGAAGCCTCGCAAAGTTTCTGGAACCTGCTGCGCCAAGTCAAGGTGCCTGTGCTGCCCAACACCGCCGGTTGCCACAGCGTGCAAGAGGCCATCACCACGGCCGAAATGGCCCGCGAAGTCTTCGAGACCGACTGGATCAAACTCGAATTGATTGGCGACGATTACACCCTGCAGCCCGACACCCTGAATCTGCCTGCCGCCGCGGCTGCGCTCATTCAATCGGGCTTCAAGGTATTGCCCTACACCACCGACGATCTGGTCTTGTGCCAGCGTCTGGTCGATGTGGGCTGTCAGGCCGTGATGCCTTGGGCAGCACCCATCGGCACCGGCAAGGGTCCGATCAACCCGCATGCCCTGCGCACCCTGCGTGAGCGACTCAATGTGCCCATGATCGTGGACGCTGGCCTGGGCCTGCCCTCGCATGCCTGCCAGGTCATGGAGTGGGGCTATGACGGCGTGCTGCTCAACACGGCCGTGGCCCTGGCGCAAGACCCGGTTCGCATGGCGCAAGCCTTTGCCCAAGCTGTGCTGGCGGGTCGCACCGCTTTTTTGGCGGGCACCATGCAAGCACAAGACAACGCCCAGCCCAGCACACCGGTGCTGGGCACTCCTTTTTGGCATCAGGCATGAACACCTCCCAAGACATCGCGCAGGCCCTGCTCCAAAAACACGCCGGCATGCTGGCAGGTGAGCCCCGCACGCAAAACCTGATCGCACAAGACCGGGATGCCGGATGGGACGTGGAACATGCAGGCGTCTTGCAGGCCTGCCGTTGGCTGGGTTTTTTGGAAGCGGATGCACAGTGTGTGGCCTATGCCTGGCAAAAGCAGACCCAACGAACCGGGCATTTTTCTCTCGACGACTGGCCAAGCTTGGCGCAAGACTTCGGCATCCCTTCAGGCGCCAGGGAAAATGCCTTTGCGAGCTGCCCCCGTGACTTGGGCTTGTATGCTGTTTTGCCCGATGCCCAATGGGTCAACCGCCTGGCCCAGGCTGGCATCAAGACCTTGCAACTGCGTTTCAAATCTGACGACCAGGACGCCATCCGCGCAGAAGTTCGCCGTGCCATTGAAGCTGTTCATGGCACGGACAGCTTGCTGTTCATCAACGACCATTGGCAAATCGCCATTGAGGAAGGTGCCTACGGCGTCCACCTGGGTCAAGAGGACATGAACGACGCCCCCCTGGAACAACTGCGGCAGGCGGGCTTGCGTCTGGGGCTCAGCACCCATGGTTATGCCGAAATGATCCGCGCCGATGCGGCCAGCCCCAGCTACATGGCCTTGGGGGCTATTTTCCCGACCACCCTCAAGCAGATGCAAACCGCCCCCCAAGGCCTGTCACGCCTGAACGCCTATGCCCGGTTGATGCAACACCATGCTTTGGTGGCCATTGGCGGCATCGACGAAGCGCGTATGCCTGCCGTGATGCAAAGCGGCGTCGGCTCCATTGCAGTGGTGCGAGCCATCACAGGGGCGAGCCATCCCGAACAGACTGCCAAGGCCTTGCAAATCTTGATCGGAAATTTGCAAAAAACTGCTCGCCCCTCTCAAAACGACCTCAAAAACATCCTATAATTGCAAGCTGTTCCTCAATAGCTCAGTCGGTAGAGCGCCGGACTGTTAATCCGTAGGTCCCTGGTTCGAGCCCAGGTTGAGGAGCCAAAATTCTTACGAAATCAAGGACTTAGAGAAATCTAAGTCCTTTTTTTTTAGCCTGATGACTTGGCCATGTTCGCGCATGCCGACGCTTTCGGTTCACTGCATCAGGAAGCTTGAAGGGTTTGAGCTGTTAGCACAACCAAGTCTGCATCCGAGATGAGCGTGATGCGGTTTTGCTCCGCATACTCACGTGCTTTGGCGCTGACCTGACCCAAGGTGATGCACACGCTATTTCTGGCTTCCAAAGCATCGCGGAATGCCACCAATTCGCGCAAAGGCTCAATGCCCAAAGCAGCAGCCTTCCAACGTTTGGCACTCACCACTGTCATCACACCCTTCTTTTCCAGCTGCAAATCCGCCGCACCGCTCAGGTGCTTGACGGTGTAGCCCTGGCGGGTGAAGGCCTTGTCCAGCAAAGCCGAAAAGTCACGCCATCCCATGCTGGCGAGTGTTTGCAAACCTTTGTCGACCTCTGCCGCACTGGGCAAATGGCGTTGGCGCCACATGGCCATGCAACCAATCACGAAAAAAGGAAAACCACCCAGCATGCCTACCCCTGCATATGCTTTGGGCAACAAGGCACCCGCCAACAAGGCAATGACGCCAACCAGAACGAAACTGATCCACCAAGGCGAACGAAGCAGCACGGCAAACAAGGACTTCTCTGACATTTTGAATTTCACAAACAACTCCCATGGGTCCCGGACACGTCAAGTCCAAACGTCTGGATTGTCTACCATACCGATATGCGTACCTGTACCCCTAGCCGGATGCCGAACCGTGCACATGTTGCCAATACTTGGCGAGAGCGGTTCTTGGCCTGGCTT
>CANHUM010000222.1 GCA_947463845.1 Comamonadaceae bacterium | reverse complement strand
GGGGTTGGGCCGTGGTGACCGCAAAAGCCTTGATACGACCGCCTTCGATCTGGGCCGTGGTGTTGGTGGTCTGGTCGCACATCATGTCAA
This sequence comes from Comamonadaceae bacterium, assembly GCA_947463845.1. GTDB lineage: Bacteria > Pseudomonadota > Gammaproteobacteria > Burkholderiales > Burkholderiaceae_C > Limnohabitans_A. Next base: position 3,343 of record CANHUM010000222.1, on the reverse strand, counting down.
CCTGGCCACCGATCAGGGCCGTCATGGCAGGCGCAGTGCCACCAAACGGGATGGTCGTCATGACTTCCTTGGTCTTCATGTTGGACTGCCAGAGCAATCCGCAAATGTGCGAAGCAGAACCCAGACCGGCGTGCGCAATGTTCAGCTTGCCTGCATTGGCGCGGATGTAGTTCTCAAAGTCGCGGTAGGTGTTGGCTGGCAGCTGGGGCTTGCCCACCAAGGTCATGGGCACGTCGTTGACCATGCCCAAGAACTCGAAATCCTCGAGGGGCTTGTAACCCAGTTTGCGGTACAGGGCTGGCGTTGCGGCCATGCCGATATGGAACAACAGCAAGGTGTGGCCGTCCGGAGCAGCCTTGGCCACTTTGGTCGCGCCAATGGTGCCACCGGCACCCGCAGCGTTTTCCACCACGAAGTTACTGCCGGGAACGTGCTTGCGCATCACTTCGGCCAGGTCACGGGCGACGCGGTCGGTGGGGCCGCCTGCGGCGAAAGGCACCACGATGGAAATCGGCTTGTTGCCCGGAAAGGCTTGGGCGTAAGAGCCCAATGAGACGGCTGCCAGTGCGGCCAATGCAATCCACTGCTTCATGAACAAACTCCTTAAAAGTGATGCGATTGTAAAACCACACCATTGTCCAGAAATCGCGGAAAGTACTTAGCGATTAACCCTCGATTGCCCTTGATTTGATTATGGAATTTTGTGAGTCTGGACGTGAGTTTTTCCGATTTTTACTGGTAGCTGCGGGCGTCCTCGATGACCTTTCCGTCATTGGCCAAGCTGCCAGGTGCCACCAAATGGACCTCGCCGCGCAGCTTGGTCACATCACGCACGGCCTCAGAAACGCGCCCTTTGAGCCCCTCGTCGGCCACACCTGCCGTTTCAACATGCAGGGCCATTTGGTCATTGGCCATTTCACCGGTCACCACCAAACGGGCCTTGATGACCTCTGGAAAGCGTTTGACAATTTCGGCCACCTGACCAGGGTGCACAAACATGCCGCGGATCTTGGTGGTCTGGTCAGCACGGCCCATCCAGCCTTTGATGCGCTGGCTGGTGCGGCCGGTGGGGCAAGTGCCTGGCAGGATGGCCGACAAGTCTCCCGTACCGAAACGGATCAGTGGGTAATCGGGGTTGAGCACCGTGACCACCACTTCACCGACTTCGCCGTCTGCCACAGGGTCTCCGGTACCGGGTCGAACGATCTCGACGATCACGCCCTCGTCAATCACCAAACCCTCGCGCGCAGAAGTTTCATAGGCAATCAAGCCCACATCGGCGGTGGCATAGCACTGGTAGGCCGCCACACCCTGCTGGGTAAACCAGTCGCGCAAGGATGGTGGGCAGGCCTCGCCCGACACCAAGGCTTTGGTGATCGACAGCTTTTGGCCCGCCTCTGTGGCTTTTTCGATCAAGATTTTCAGGAAACTGGGCGTGCCCGAATAGGCCACAGGACGCAGGTCAGCGACCGCCGCCAATTGCTGTTCGGTGTTACCCACGCCACCGGGAATCACTGCACAGCCCAGCGCATGGGCACCGCTTTCCATGATCCAGGCCCCAGGAGTCAGGTGGTAGCTGAAGCAGTTATGGACCAGATCGCCGGCCTCAAAACCAGCAGCCGCCATGGCACGCGCTGCGCGCCAATAGTCGGGGGCATGGCCTTCGGGTTCGTAGATCGGACCCGGTGATTGGTACACACGCCGCACACCGGCAGAGCGGACCATGCCCTTCCAGCCGATGGTGGAGAAACCACCGAACGGATCGTGAGCACGCTGCGCTTGTTGACGCGCCAGCAACTCGTACTTGCGCGTGACAGGCAGTTGGGCCAGAGCGGCACGACTGGTCACCTGGGCTGCATCGATGCCCTTGAGGATTTCAGACAAAGCGGCGCTGTTTTTCTGGGCATTGGCGATTTGCCCCGGCAAGGCCGCCATCAGCGCTGCTTCGCGTGCTTCAGGGGCGCGGGTTTCCAACGCATCAAGGTGATGGGCCATGGGATTCTTTCGGGAGACGGGCGATGAAGGATGGCTCGATGGATGCACAAGGCATCAGGCCAGCCAGCGCTTGCGGCGCTTGTAACTCTTGACGTCCTTGAAGCTCTTGCGTTCACCGCCGCCCATGCCGAGGTAAAACTCTTTCACATCCTCGTTGGTGCGAAGGTCTGCAGCCTCACCGTCCATGACGATGCGGCCCGACTCCATGATGTAGCCGTAGTCCGAGTACTTGAGCGCCATGTTGGTGTTTTGCTCGGCAATCAGGAAAGTGACCTTTTCCTTGTCGTTCAAGTCCTTGACGATGTTGAACACCTCTTCAACGATCTGAGGGGCCAGGCCCATCGAAGGTTCATCCAGCAGCATCACGCTGGGGTTGGTCATCAGGGCGCGACCGATGGCACACATCTGCTGCTCACCACCGGATGTATAGGCCGCTTGTGAAGTGCGACGGGTTTTCAGACGCGGGAAGTAGGTGTAGACCTTGTCCAGGTTGGCCGCAATCTCGCCTTTGTCGGTACGGGTGTAACTGCCGGTCAGCAAGTTTTCCTCGATCGACAGGTGGGCAAAGCAATGACGCCCTTCCATGACCTGCACCACACCCCGATTGACCAGGTCAGCGGGTGTGAGATTTTCGATGCGTTCGCCACGCAGCTCGATGCTGCCTTTGGTCACATCGCCACGCTCGCCTTTGAGCAAGTTGGAGATGGCGCGCAAGGTGGTGGTCTTGCCTGCCCCGTTACCACCCAGCAAGGAAACGATGCCCTGCTCCGGCACTTGCAGGGACACGCCCTTGAGCACCAAGATGACGTGGTTGTAGATGACTTCGATGCCGTTGACGTTCAGAACAATGTTTTTGTCACTCATGGACTGTGCCTTTTAAGGATTTGGAGGTTCAAGCCAAATGGAACCGCTGCACGCAAGGGTTTCATTTGGCAGCTGCGGGCAAGCTCACGCCTGCTGCAGCTGACAAGCTGCCGCTTGCGCGGCAGCTGGACTCAGATCAAGACTGGCAATCCGCAGGAGTGCGGCGTGTGATCTTCTTCTCGGCAGCGTACTTGTCGGCAGATGCTTTGACCAAAGGCTTGATGATCTGCTCATCAGCCTGCAGCCAATCAGATGCCCAGACAAACTTGCTGCCGTCCCAGGTGTGAACACGAGCCCATGCAGAGCCCATGTGATCGGAACATGAAGTGGAGACAGGACGCATGACACCCTTGAAGCCCAACGCATCCAATTTGGCCTGCGTCAAGTTCAAATTCTCATATCCCCAGCGAGCTTGCTCACCGGTCATGACTTTGCCTTTTCCAAACCGCTCCTGCGCTTGGCGAACGCCTTCAACAGCCAACAT
>CANHUM010000221.1 GCA_947463845.1 Comamonadaceae bacterium | reverse complement strand
TCGCCCAGTTCGCGGCGCATCGCGTCGCCCATGGTTTGGGCGCGCTTGGCATACACCGCACGCACTTTGTCCAGCGTGGCGGGCATGCGACCCGCTTTCAAATACTGCGCGGCCGTGGCCTGGGCAAAAGTGCTGGTGTGCGCGTCGCTGAACTGCTTGCACATGGTGGCTTTGCCCAGCAATTCGGCCGGAGCAACCATCCAGCCCACGCGCAAGCCGGGCGAGAGCACTTTGGACAGAGACCCGCAATGCACCAAAAGCTCTCGGCTACCGGGAACCTGGCTGCTCATGGCCAGCAGGCTGGGCGGTGGGGCTTCGCCAAAATACAAGTCCCCATAAGGGTCGTCTTCGACGATCAGGGTCTGGTGTTTGACCGCCATCTCCAGCACCTTTTTGCGGCGCTCCGCACTCAGCAAGGCACCGCTCGGGTTACCAAAGGTGGGGATCACATACACAAACTTGGGTTTGTGTTCGGCGATCAACTTGTCCAGCTCGTCGGTCTTCACGCCGTGGCCGTCCACCGGGGCGCTGATGAGTTCGGCCCCATACAAACGGAAGCACTGGATGGTGGCCAAAAAGGTCGGGCCTTCCACAATCACTTTGTCTCCGGGGCTGATCATGGTTTTGCCGATCAAATCCAGCCCCTGCTGGCTGCCGGTCGTCACGATCAACTGGTCTGCCGTCACGTCTTTCGCGCCCTTTTGGGCCATGAAGTGGGCCAGTTGCTCGCGCAGCGGACCAAAGCCTTCGGTCGCGCCGTACTGCAAGGCAGCGCCAGGGTCTTGGCTCAGGGCTGCATTGCTCGCTTCGCGGATGCCGTCCACGTCGAACATGGCGCTGTCGGGAAAACCGCCCGCAAAACTGATGATGCCAGGCTTGCCTAGGAGCTTGAACAGCTCGCGGATGGCGGAGGTCTCGACATTGTTCAGGCGGTCGGCAAATTGCAAAGGCATGGTGTATCTTCCCGGGTTGACTTGGCTGTCATTTTGCCAACATCTGGACACCACCTCATGAAACCCGCGCAGATCGATTCCTTCTTTGCCACCCTGCAAGCTGCCAACCCCATGCCCGTGACCGAGCTGGAATACACCAGCGTGTTTGAGCTGCTGGCCGCCGTGCTGCTGTCGGCGCAGGCCACCGATGTGGGCGTGAACAAGGCCACGCGCAAGTTGTTTCCTGTGGCGGGCACGCCTCAAAAGATTCTGGACCTGGGCCTGGCGGGGCTGGAAAGTTACATCAAGACGATTGGTCTTTACCGAAGCAAGGCCAAGCACTTGATGGAAACCTGCCGGATTCTGGTCGAGCAACATGGCGGCCAGGTACCCCGTACCCGTGAAGCCCTCGAAGCCCTGCCCGGCGTAGGCCGCAAGACCGCCAATGTGGTGCTCAACTCTGCTTTTGGCGAACCCACCATGGCGGTGGACACGCACATCTTCCGTTTGGGCAACCGCACGGGTCTGGCCCCGGGCAAAACACCTCTTGAGGTGGAGCAAAAGTTGCTCAAACGCATCCCCGCCAAGTATTTGGTGGATGCACACCACTGGCTGATCCTGCACGGGCGTTACGTGTGTCAGGCGAGAAAACCAATGTGCGGGCAATGCTCAGTGGCGGCGTTCTGCGATTTCAAACCCAAAACATCGTGACATACGGAGACATGAATACCCGGCCAAGGCGGGTATGACCAAAAACTCCCCCATCTATCCAGTTTCCTCACCCCTGATGCGATCGGGGGTCTATCCCTTCGGCGGGTAAAATCACAGCTTTGCCAAATTGACTACGCCAACCTTGGCGTGCGTCACCCCCCGAGCCTTGAGCCTCGGCTTTTGAACACCAGACACCCTGCCATGACACGCTCCCTGCCGCGTGCCCACTTCAACAGTTCCCGCTTGTTGCGTTTTTTGACCGAAAACGGCATGGTCAGTGCTGTCCAAATTTCAGAGGATATCGGTCAAAAACTGGGAGATTGGCTCCATTTTCGTCAGGCCATCGCCTTGCATGGCGTGCTCAATCCAGAGTCTCCCGTAGAGCCTACGCCCCACAAACCCCGCTTACCCGCCACGACTGTACAGGCCCTGAGCCGCCATGTGGACAAAGTGCGGGCGCAACTCGAGGAATCGATCCTGCAAGGCGCCCCGTCCGGATCGGGCCTTGCACGCATTGACATGCCCCCAGCCGAACTTGAAGAACCGGTCGACCTCAAAACGGCTTTTGAGCCTGACCGACGCTTCTATGCAGCCCATCAGCGGCAAATGGAAACGACCCTTCACACCTTGCGCTCTCAGATTCGCAGTCAATTGGGCAAAGGCTCTAGCGCCATGCAACAACTGGCCGCGCTGGACGCTGCATTCGAAAACATCCTCGCTGAGCGCGAAGCCGCTTTGCTGTCCAAAGTAGCCAAGTTGCATGAAAAACGATTCATGCAGGCCGTCAAAGCCCATATCAAGAACCTGTCCGAAGCCAGCAGCCTGGTCTCTGCAGGCGATGCCTCCTCAGATCGTGATTCAGTTCCAGCGCAAACCACAGCATGGTTATGGCCATTACGCCAAGCCATGCGCTCAGCCTTGCTGGCCGAACTGGACATGCGCTTGCAACCCACACTGGGCCTGCTGGAAGCGCTCAAACAAGAAACACCATGAAACGATATTCCTTCCCGATTGCTTTTGGTCTTGGCATCTTGGCGCTGGTCTGGGTCGCCGCATCCGTGGCCGTCAGCCACCCACTCGTTCTGGTCATGACGGCTTGTATCGGAGCAGTTTATGTTTTTGGCGCTTTGGAATTGCGCCAGTACCGCGAAACCACACAAGCCTTTGACAAAGCCTTGCGTGAGATTCCGCAAGACCTGCAGAACCTGAACGACTGGTTGATCACCCTGCCGGCCGGGTTGCAAAACCCTGTTCGTCAACGCATCGAGGGCGAGAAAACGGGCCTGCCCGGCCCGGCCCTCACGCCTTATTTGGTCGGGTTGCTGGTCATGTTGGGCATGCTGGGCACTTTCTTGGGCATGGTCGTCACCCTCAACGGTGCCGTGTTTGCCCTGGAAGGCTCCAGCAACGTGGCCGGTATCCGTGCCGCGTTTTCCGAGCCCATCAAAGGCCTCGGGCTGGCGTTTGGCACCTCGGTGGCGGGCGTGGCCACCTCCGCCATGCTGGGCCTGATGAGCAGCTTGGCCCGGCGCGAAAGGTCGCAGGCTTCGCAAGCGCTGGACACACTCACCCACAGCAGCTTGCGGGGGTTTTCGCTCGCGCATCAGCGGCAAGAAACCTTCAAGGCTTTGCAGCAACAGTCGCAAGCTCTGCCACAAGTGGTGCAGCAACTTGAGGCGCTGATGGCCCAAATGGCCGAAACCAGCCTGCAAATGAATGAACGCTTGCTGGCCAACCAGCAAAGCTTCCACACGCAAGTGCACACGGCCTACACAGGTCTGGCGCAATCGGTGGACCAATC
>CANHUM010000220.1 GCA_947463845.1 Comamonadaceae bacterium | reverse complement strand
TACGATAAAACTTGAATCTGAATCAGGGATTACGCAGGGGGCGCATTCCGATCCGGATAAACCCTGATCACTTGAATTTGTAGTGGTCCCGGTTGATGACAGCAGACACGGCCGTCACGTCCTCAGGGAACATGCCCATGTTGAGTTGGGTGTTGCATTGCTCCACCATGCCACGCAAAAAAGCCGCGGTGTTGATGCGCCCGGTTGGCTTGTAGATCGCACTGCCGTCGCCACCCACTTTGGAGACATGACAGGCAACGCACTTGTTTTCGGCAATCAGCTTTTCACCCAGCTTGTAGTCGGCGTCTTTGAAGATGGCTGGCTGCGCCGTGGCCGAAAAGGCCCACATCGCGGCTAACGCCAGGAAAACGCAGCGCCTGAATGATTTCATGGCATTTCTCCCATAAAAAAGCCGCTCAAGGAATGAACCCCGAGCGGCAAACAAAAGCCACGAGTACCAATCGAGCTTTCCAAATCGTCTTTTCAACAAAGCCAGCCAGGCTAGCTCTTATTTGGCACCCGCCAGAATCCAGGTGGCCAATGTCAATGCATCAGCATCGCTCAAAGCGGCTTGAGCAGGCATGGGCACTGGGCCCCATTTGCCAGAGCCACCGGCCTTGATGCTCTTGGCCAATGTGGCGGCTGCGTCTTTTTGACCGGCATACTTTTTGGCCACGTCGTTGTAAGAAGGACCCACCATTTTTTTGTCAGCAGCATGGCAGGCCATGCAGGCGTTTTTCTTGGCCATGTCCATGTTGGCGAAGGCAGGGGCAGAGGTCAATGCAGCAACGGCGGCCACAGCAAAAATCAGTTTCATGAAAACTCCATCAATGGGGTGGAAATATAACCAGACGCTAATTTAACCGAAATCAAAACGGATTGGGACCCTACAGCACCATTTCGGCATCAGGGATTTTACTGAGGTAAGACCTGCCCAAGGTGCGATGCCATGCTCGAAAAAAGGCCATCCTAGGCATCTATGGCGCATTCATATCAAGGCCGTTGCTGAACGCTGCATGCACTCAAGGACGCCAATGCGCATTGAGCGATTGCAAGCTTTGCACGGACAAGTCACCTGTCAAAGCATCGAGCTGCAGGCGGCTCAACAACAGTTCGGTATGCGCACGCAACCATGCCAATTCGGCTTGCGCTGCATCGTTTTCTGCTTGCAGCAACTCCAGCGTGGTGCGGTCACCCACTTGGCGCCCCAGACGTGTCGCGTCTAACCGGGCCATGCTGGCCTGCAGCGCGGCCTGTACAGCCGACAGGCGGGCAGGACCGGTGCGCAAGGTCAGCCACACCGCATGGGCTTGCTGTTGCGTCTGCTGCAGGCTCAGATCAAACTCGGCCGACGCTTGGTCCGCCGCGCTCACCGCCTCTTGCAGCTTGCCGCTGCGGTATCCGCCAGAATAAAGTGGGATCTGCAGACTCAAGCCCAGCATCTGGTGACTTTGGGTGTTGGTGGCAGGGCCATAGTCGCCCTCCCCGCTCAGACGATCACGCCCTGCAGCAGCCACCAAATCCAGCGTGGCTGCACCCATCAGCGCATGTTTTTTCAATTCTTGCCGCGCCACATCCCATCGGGCTTTTTGCAACAAGAGGCCCACGTTGCCCTGAACCACCCGGGTCTGCACATCTGCCCAGTCTAGCAAAGAGGTCCATGCCGCCTGAGCACGCAAGTTCAATGGCTGGAGCAGTTTGGGATCGATGCGAGCAGACTCGGCCAGCACTTTGCGGGCCATTTGCAGCTCGTTTTCGGCCACCCATAACTGCGCCTGCAAACCCTCAGCACGCGCCATGGCTTCGTGCGTGTCGGTGACTGGCAAGTCGCCCAACTCGAAGCGATCTTTGACTTCGGCCAGAGAACGGCTGACGGCGACATGTTGATTTTTCAGAACCTGTTGTTGGCGCTCGGCCAACAACACATTGAAATACCGCTGAGCGGTGAGCAGCATGAACTGTTGATGGGCCAAATCCGAGCGCAACTCTGCCACTGTGGCCGCTTGACGCAATTGGGCTTGCTGGGCTGTGCGTTCAGGGCTGTAAAGCGCTTGCTTGGCTTGCAGTGACCAGCGTGTGGAAGTGGCGGCGTTGGCCGATGTGGCGAAAGACACGCCATTGGATTGGCCAAAACCGGGGGCAGAAAATTGTGCGCCCTGCATGCGGGTGTCTGCCGACATGGCCCCCACCGTCGCTGCGCCCACCACAACCGGGCGCCACAAGGCCTTGGCCTGCAATTCAAAAGCCTGTACCGACGCACGCGTGGCAGCCACCACCTGCATCTGCGGATCATGCTGGCGTGCCTGCTCCCAGGTTTGCACCAAGTCGAGGGCCTGCACCGCAGGACTGGCCAGCCAGACCGCCAGCACCCAGCCCATCATGGGCCGGCGTTTGAACATGGGCGAGCGCATGGTGGTCCAGCCTTTCAATCAGCAACCGCGCTCAACGCCCAACTTGCTCAGGATCGACTCCATGAGACACCACTTGGTCAGGGCGCTTTGCAGCAAGTTGGCCCCGACAAAAGCGGTGAAAGCCAGCCACCATTGGCTCACAAAAATGGGGCTGCCCTGCACACCCAGCGCCAAGGACAACAAGACAAAGGTACCAGCGACCAAACGAACGATTTGCCAGGATTTCATGATGATTGACTCCGATGAATGAAAAAAGAAAGGGGAAATCAAGCGCCGTACTTTTTGCGGTACGCCACGTAATACAAAGTCGGGATGACGACCAGCGTCAACACCGTGGACACAAAGATGCCGAAGATCAGCGAAATCGCCAGACCATTGAAAATCGGGTCATCCAGAATGAAGAAGGCGCCGATCATGGCCGCCAGACCCGTGAGCATGATGGGCTGGGCACGGGTGATGGCCGACTGCACAATCGCCCGCTTGAAGTCCATGCCGCCTTGCACCTGCAGGTTGATGAAGTCCACCAACAAAATCGAGTTGCGCACGATGATGCCCGCCAGCGCGATCATGCCGATCATGCTGGTGGCGGTGTACTGCGCATTGAGCAGCGCATGACCCGGCATCACGCCGATGATGGTCAATGGAATCGGCGCCATGATGATGAGCGGCGTGAGGTACGAACCAAACTGCGCCACCACCAACAAATAGATCAGGATCAGGCCCACGCCATAGGCTGCACCCATGTCGCGGAAGGTCTCGTAGGTGATCTGTGACTCGCCATCCCACTTGATGCTGTAGCCGCGCCAAGCGTCGTCTGGCTGGCGGATGAAGTATTCCTCCACCTTTTGACCATCGGGCGCTTGGATCTGCGCCACATCACCGCGCATCTTGAACAGGCCATACAAGGGGCTGTCCACCTTGCCCGCCATGTCGGCCATGACAAAGTTCACCGGCAGCATGTCTTTGTGGATGATGGGTTGCTCGCGCAGCGTGTCGCTCACGGTGACCAACTCACGAATGGCGACTACTTTGCCCG
>CANHUM010000219.1 GCA_947463845.1 Comamonadaceae bacterium | reverse complement strand
CCGACATCCAGCACCCGAACGGCCTGACCCTGGGTGTGGCGGCGCAGCGGGGCCACCGCCGTGAGGCTGTCGAGCAAATGGTGCGTGAGCATGTCGGCCGGGTCTCGCAAAGCCGTCAGGTTGTAAACCTTGTTCCATTTCTGGATCAAGGCAGCATAGCCCAACAAGAGCTGGATTTGTGCATCGGACAAAACCAAGCCCAAGGCCTGAACCCCGGACCGAAGACCAGCCTCGAGATTCACACTCATGCTTGCGCGCCTTCCTCGGCCGCCTGCATGAAGCCCTTGAAGCCGCCCTTTTTCAGGTGGATCAGGAGCAAAGACACGCTGGCTGGCGTGATGCCCGAGATGCGCGACGCCTGGCCCAAGGTTTCGGGCCGATGTTTGGCCAACTTCTGACGCGCCTCAATGGACAAGGCCGAGACCTGCATGTAATCCAAATTCTCCGGCAGGCGCAGGTGCTCATAAAAAGCCGCTCGCTCCACCTCCCCTTTTTGACGGTCGATGTAGCCGGAATATTTGGCTGCAATTTCAACCTGTTCGATCACGGCGGGGCTGAGGTCGCCCAACGTTTCACGTGAAACATCGGTGCTGGCCATGCGCCCCCCATCCAGAGACATCAAGTCAGGGTAAGACACATTGGGGCGGCGCAGCAAATCGAACAGGTTGTGTTCATGCTCAATGGCCTTGCCCAAGACGCGCTCCGATTCAGAAGCTGGCAGGTTACGTGGGTTCACCCAGGTGGACTTCAGGCGCTCTGTTTCACGTGAAACAGCATCGCGCTTGCGGCTGAACGCGTCCCACCGGGCGTCATCCACCAAGCCCATTTGCCGCCCCGCCTCGGTCAGGCGGGCATCGGCATTGTCTTCACGCAGCTGCAGTCGGAACTCAGCCCGACTGGTGAACATGCGGTAAGGCTCGGTCACTCCCTGGGTCACCAGGTCGTCCACCAGCACGCCCAAATACGCCTGATCACGCGCAGGCATCCAGGCCGCCTCGCCCCGGCATTGCAGCGCGGCATTGATGCCGGCAAACAAACCCTGAGCCGCAGCTTCTTCGTAACCGGTCGTGCCGTTGATCTGCCCGGCAAAGAACAGGCCACTGATCTGGCGGGTCTCAAAACTGTTCTTCAATGCGCGGGGGTCAAAGTAGTCGTATTCGATGGCATAACCAGGCCGCAGAATGTGGCAGTTTTCCAAGCCCTTCATCGAGCGCACCAGGTCGTACTGGATGTCAAACGGCAAGCTGGTCGAGATGCCGTTGGGGTAGTACTCGTGGGTGGTCAAGCCTTCGGGCTCCAGAAAAATCTGGTGGCTGTCCTTGTCGGCAAAGCGGTTGATCTTGTCCTCGACGCTCGGGCAGTAGCGCGGGCCAACCCCCTCGATCTTGCCGGTGAACATGGGGCTGCGGTCAAAGCCGGAGCGGATGATCTCGTGCGTGCGCTCATTGGTGTGCGTGATCCAGCACGGCACCTGCTGCGGGTGCATGCCCGCATTGCCCATGAAGCTGAACACGGGCACACCGCCCTCGGGGTTCATGCCGCCAGGAACGCCGTCGCCAGGTTGCTCGGTGCACTTTGAAAAATCGATGGTGCGTCCATCCAGCCTTGGTGGTGTACCCGTCTTCAGGCGCCCTTGCGGCAGCTTCAGCTCCTTCAGACGCGCCGACAGACTGACCGCAGGCGGATCGCCCGCACGGCCCGCCGCATAGTTTTGCAGGCCCACATGGATCTTGCCGTCCAAAAAAGTCCCGGCGGTCAGCACCACCGTGCGCGAGCGGAATCGGATGCCCACTTGCGTGACGGCGCCCACCACCCGATCGCCCTCCACCATGAGGTCATCCACCGATTGCTGGAACAAGCTCAGATTGGGCTGGTTTTCGAGCATGCGGCGGATGGCCGCTTTGTACAAAATGCGGTCGGCCTGGGCACGGGTGGCACGCACTGCCGGGCCCTTGGAGCTGTTGAGGATACGGAACTGGATACCGCCCTCATCGGTCGCCAAAGCCATGGCGCCGCCCAAGGCGTCGACTTCCTTGACCAAGTGCCCTTTGCCAATGCCGCCGATAGAGGGATTGCAGCTCATCTGGCCCAAGGTCTCAATGTTGTGGGTGAGCAAAAGCGTTTTGCACCCCATGCGGGCCGCCGCCAGCGCGGCTTCGGTTCCGGCGTGGCCGCCGCCGACCACGATCACATCGAATTCTTGAGGGTAAAGCATGAGAGGTCCGCCTTGAATGAAGGCCAAAAATAGGCACCGCCTGTGCCATGCGCCGCCCTGCCACGGGGTCGGCTGAAGCTGCTTATTTTACAGGCAGGGTTCGGGTCATCAAGGGCAACGCCCCTGCCGCCTTGACTTCGCCCAACGAGAAGCTGGTGTGCAGGTCCTTCACATTGGGCAGGTTGATCAGCACATCGCGGGCAAACTGGCTGAAGGTGTTCAGGTCTTTGCTGACCACTTGCAGCTCAAAAGTGCCTGTGCCACTGATGTAATGACACGACACCACCTCGGGGATTTTGAGAATGGCTTCTTCCAGCTGGCGCGTGATGTCACCCCGGTTGCGCTCAGCGTCCAGCCGCACAAAAGCCAACACATCCAGGCCCACCTTTTGGCGGTCGATTTCGGCACGATAGCCTTTGATGACGCCCGCCTCCTCCAGCGCGCGAACACGGCGCCAGCAAGGCGCGGCCGACAAGCCGACACGCTGCGCCAGTTCAGCATTGGTCAAACGGCCGTCGCGTTGCAGTTCATTCAATATGGCCCAGTCAAATTTGTCGAGTGTTTCCAAAATAAACCTCTTTGAGCAAGATTCTTTCTGATCATAGGGCAAATCCTGTCGCCGAAAGCAAGCACATGTCCATCACGGCGTCCTACACTGTGCTTTCCATTTCAGCAGCAGGACAGACCATGAACGCCCCCTTGCCCGAATCGATTCGTCAGGCTCTCGAGACGGTGACGCTGGACGACAAGTACAGCCTGGATGTCGGCCGCGCTTTCATGAGTGGCGTGCAGGCCCTGGTCAAATTGCCCATGCTGCAACGCCAGCGCGACGCCCTGCAAGGCAAGAACACCGCGGGCTTCATCAGCGGTTACCGCGGCTCGCCCCTTGGCAGCTACGACCAGTCACTGTGGAAGGCCAAGGACCACCTCAAGGCCCAGCACATCGTGTTCCAACCTGGCGTGAACGAAGAGCTGGCCGCCACCGCCTTGTGGGGCACACAGCAACTGGGCTTTGCTCCGCCCGGCACCAACAAGTTCGATGGGGTGTTCGGCATCTGGTACGGCAAAGGCCCAGGTGTGGACCGCTGTTCAGACGTTTTCAAACACGCCAACATGGCCGGTACCACGCCCTGGGGCGGCGTGCTGGCCGTCGCGGGCGATGACCATGTGGCCAAAAGCTCCACCGCCGCGCACCAGAGCGACCACATCTTCAAGGCCTGCGGCCTGCCCGTGTTTT
>CANHUM010000218.1 GCA_947463845.1 Comamonadaceae bacterium | reverse complement strand
GGGCCTTTATTGTTGAATCAACGGTGTCAATGCGCTGGTGGTGCATTGAAGAAATGGTCGGAGCGGCGGGATTCGAACTCGCGACCCTCTGCTCCCAAAGCAGATGCGCTACCAGGCTGCGCTACGCTCCGACGTGACATATTCTAACCGTCAATTCCTGGGCTTTGAGGGTTCAGCCGCAAAAAAGTGCGGGCTGACCCGTTTTCCCCGTGGGGTTCAGCTGCCTCGCGTCACGGGCATCCGGACTTCACCCGGCAAAGCCAACTGTTTGGCCAGTTCCAACTTGGCCAACGAGTTGCGGTGCACCTCGTCCGGACCGTCTGCCAGGCGCAAGGTGCGTTGGTGGGCATAGGCGTAGGCCAGCGGGAAGTCTTGCGATACGCCACCACCGCCGTGGGCCTGAATGGCCCAATCGATGATCTGGCAGGCCATGTTGGGGGCCACGATTTTGATCATGGCGATCTCGGCCTTGGCGACCTTATTGCCCACGGTGTCCATCATGTAAGCGGCCTTGAGCGTCAGCAGGCGGGCCTGCTCAATCATGCAGCGGGATTCGGCAATGCGCTCTTGCCACACGGTTTGACGGGCCACTTCGCGGCCAAAAGCCACGCGCTCGTTCAGGCGTTTGCACATCAATTCCAGGGCACGCTCGGCAATCCCAATGGTGCGCATGCAGTGGTGGATGCGGCCAGGGCCCAAGCGGCCTTGTGCAATTTCAAAGCCACGGCCTTCGCCCAGCAAGATGTTCTCGGCCGGTACGCGGACATTTTTCAACACCACCTCCATGTGGCCGTGTGGTGCGTCGTCATAGCCAAACACCGACAGGGCGCGCACCACGGTGATGCCGGGCGAGTTGGCGGGCACCACGATCATGGACTGCTGCTCGTGGCGGCCTGCGTCAGGGTTGGTTTTGCCCATCACGATGTAGACGGCGCAGCGTGGATCACCCGCGCCGGACGACCACCACTTGCGGCCGTTGATCACATACTCGTTGCCTTCGCGGCGGATTTCGCACTCGATGTTGGTGGCGTCCGATGAAGCCACATCGGGCTCGGTCATCAAAAAGGCCGAGCGGATTTCACCGCGCAGCAGGGGCTCCAGCCATTCGTCTTTGAGGCTCTCGCTGGCGTAACGTTCCAAGGTCTCCATGTTGCCGGTGTCGGGGGCCGAGCAGTTGAAAACTTCAGCCGCAAAGGGCACGCGGCCCATGATCTCGCAAAGGGGCGCGTATTCAAGGTTGGACAGGCCTTGAGGTGCACGGGTGGATCTGGGCAAGAACAGGTTCCACAAGCCGGCAGCTTGTGCCTTGGGCTTGAGTTCCTCGACGATTTTGGTGGGCACCCAGGCATTGCCCTTGGCACGGTTTTCAGCGATTTCTTCAAAGAACCGCGCCTCGTTGGGGTAAATGTGCTCATCCATGAAGGCCAGCAAACGGGCCTGCATGTCTTTGACCTTGGGGGTGAATTCGAAATCCATGGTCTTTCTCCTGGGGTTGTGGTTCGGTTTGTGAAAAAGGTGTTCAGGCTTGGCGGGCGAAACGCCAGGCCAGCTCGGCCATGGGGCGGGCGCCTGCGCCCGATGTTTTGGCTTGTTCGCTGGACGCGGTACCGTCTTCGACGCGTTTGGCAATGCCTTGCAAAATCGCTGCGATGCGGAACATGTTGTAGGCGAGGTAGAAGTTCCAGTCCCTGGCCAAGACCTCGGGCGTGGTGAAGCCGGTGCGCTCGCAATAGCGACGGATGTACTCGGCTTCAGATGGAATGCCCAAAGCAGCCAGGTCGAGACCCCCAATGCCTCGGAAGGTGCCGGGGCTGATGTGCCAGGCCATGCAGTGGTAACTGAAGTCGGCCAGCGGGTGACCCAGCGTGGACAGCTCCCAGTCCAGCACCGCCAGCACGCGTGCTTCGGTGGGGTGGAACATCAGGTTATCCAAGCGGTAGTCGCCATGCACGATGCTGACCAAGGATTCGTCCTTGGCGCTGTCCGGGATATTTTTGGGCAACCATTCAATCAGCTGGTCCATTTCGGGGATGGGCTGAGTGACGGACGCTGCGTATTGTTTGCTCCAGCGGCCAATCTGGCGCTCGATGTAGTTGCCTGGTTTACCGTAGCTGGCCAGGCCTTGCCTGGCGAAGTCAACTTTGTGCAACGCGGCCAGCACGCGGTTCATTTCGTCGTAAATGGCGCCGCGTTCGGTGGTTGACATGCCGGGCAGAGACTGGTCCCAGAGCACGCGACCTTGCACAAACTCCATGACGTAAAACGCACGGCCAATCACGGATTCGTCGTCGCACAACACATGCATTTGGGCCACGGGCACAGGGGTGCCATGCAGGCCTTGCATCACGGCAAACTCGCGCTCGATGGCATGGGCCGAGGGCAGCAGTTTGGCCACTGGCCCGGGCTTGGCCCGCATCACGTACTGGCGCGATGGGGTGATGAGTTTGTAAGTCGGGTTGGATTGCCCGCCCTTGAACATTTCCACGCTCAAGGGGCCGGCAAAGCCGGGCAGTCGTGCGCTGAGCCAAGACTCCAGCACAGAGGTGTCGAAGGCGTGGGTGCCTGTGACAGGCCGGGTCCCCACAAAATGATCAAAAGAACTCATGGGTTGACCCGTCGCATGTCAGTGGCCGCGGCAGTCAGCGGTGAAATGATGGAAATGTTGCCCGTCAGTGGTCCGCGTTCACAATCAGCAGCAGCGCGTCGCGGTCCAGCACCACCAAGCCTCCCGGCTCGATGCGGATGATTTGCTCGCGCTCCATCTGCTTGAGCTCCTGGTTGACGCGCTGGCGCGAGGCGCCCAGCAGTTGTGCCAGTTCTTCCTGGGCCAGCTGCAAGCTGATGCGGATGGCCTTGGCGTCCGACAAACTGGGCACGCCGTAACTGCGCAGCAAGTGGTTGAGCTGTTTGGCCAGCCTGGCCCGCAAGGGCAGGGTGTTCAGGTCTTCCACCAAGCCGTAGAGCTGGCGAATGCGCCGCGCATGCAAGCGCAACATGGCATCGTAAAACTCGACGTGCTGCGACAGGATTTTCTTGAAGTCGGCCTTGGCGACGTTCAGTGTGGTGGTGTCGCCGTGTGCATAGCAGTCGTGTGTGCGCCGATCTCCATCGAAGATCGACACATCGCCAAACCATATGCCCGGCTCCACATAAGTCAAGGTGATTTGTTTGCCCGACACCGAGGTGGAGCTCACGCGCACCGCGCCCTTGGCACAGGCGATCCACTGCTCGGGCGGATCTCCCCGCGCAGCGAGCATATCGCCGTCCTTGTGACGTTTGACGTAAGCGCATCGAAGTATGTCGTGTCGAAGTGAAGGTGACAGGCTGGAGAACCAGCGACCGCTGTTGATCGCCTCTCTTTCCTCCATTGTCAGAATCGGTTCATCCATGTTCTGTCCTTTGAGTGACTGGGATTTGTTTTTTTGTCGCCTGGGGGACCAGTCGCCTTACTCGTATTC